>CAYSID010000005.1:29776-49690 GCA_964431075.1 uncultured Gammaproteobacteria bacterium | reverse complement strand
TTTGTTCAAAAAATATCTGGAAGTTGGCGGTTATCCGGAATATGTTGCCTCCCAAAACCCTATATATTTCTCTGATTTAATAACGAATGTTGTCAATAAAGATATAACGACACTTTTTCCGGTAAATAATTCTGCTTTGATATCACAGCTTTTGTCACTTTTAGCCGATCGCGCCGGATCACAAACAAGTCTAACAAAGCTTGGTAAAATTCTTGATCTAACTAAGGATACCGTTAAAGACTATATTTATTATTTATCATCAACCTTTTTGGTTTCAGAACTAGGAAAATTTTCAACATCAAGGAACTCAACGCTCTACTCTCCTAAAAAATATTATTTATTGGATACGGGATTGCTTTTTAACTTAACGGGCAGACTAAATCTTGGAGCCGCGGCGGAAAACATTGTTTTTCACAAACTTTTAGCTGAATCTAAGAAATTAGGATTTTATTTTGAGGATCAAAAGGAGCTTGATTTTGTGGTAAATGATTTTGCATTTGAAGTTAAATATGAACTTTCCGATTTAGGTTGGGAAAAATTGGCAAACCAGATTAAAAAAAATCCAAAAGATAAATTCAAAAAAATTATAGTTTTGACGACAGATATTAGAAATAATGAAATAATTGATGGGATCAAGATCGAATTTAAATCTTTAGTAAATTTTTTGCTTGACACGAATAGCTTATTGAACCATACTTAAACGATGAGAGTTATTTTTATCGTAGTTGCTATTGCTGCCATCTCTCTTTCCGGCTATTTTTTCTTCCAAAACCAAATTCTCCAAAACTCAAAAATTGAAACAGTTATTCCAACTCCAAAATCAGTTGCCGATGATGAAACCGCAAATTGGAAAACCTATACGAACAATAATCTCAATATTTCTTTTAAATATCCATCAAATTTATTTTTAACCGAATGTTCAACAGATGGGCGCGTGGTTTTAGAAACAATAAAGGTCACAGAACCTTGTTTTATTCCAAATGGCCACGCAGTCATAGATATTTTTATAGAAACGGTTAATACTACTGCATATGAAAGTTTTTTAGTAAATTTATTACCCTATAAAGATGTTAATGGAATTATTTATACAAAAGTTGAAAAATTTTTACTGGATGGGAAAGAAATTCCTGCGATTGTACAGTTTCGCGAGGCGGATATGACTGGATCGTATACGACAATCTTAGTTTATAAAGATAACTTAAATAGAATTATCACTATATCTTTTTCAAATGAATATAACAAAAGTTCTACAGCCGAAATTTCTAAAAAAATCCTCGGGACGTTTAGGTTTTTAGAGTAGAAGTGTGATATAATAAAGTTGCGGTTTAAAATTACCTGTAATTTTAAAGTATATGTACAAAAGATTACAACAATTTGATGGTCTTGGCTCGGAAAGTTGTTTTTTGTGGGGACCACGTCAAAGCGGAAAAAGTACTCTTTTGAAAGAACTTTTTCCCAACGCCCCTTATTATGATTTGCTTTTATCTGACGAATTTGGCCGGTTAAACAGACAACCATCACTTCTTAGAGAAGAGCTACTGGCTAATTATCCCTCTGGGCCGGTAATTGTAGACGAGGTGCAAAAAATACCTCAACTTCTTGATGAAATTCAGTGGCTTATTGTCAATAAAAAAATTCAATTTATACTTTGCGGTTCGAGCGCCCGGAAATTAAAACGAGGCAGTGGAAATCTTTTAGGGGGTCGGGCTTTGCGTTTTGAACTTTTTCCACTTGTAACTGCGGAAATTCCTCAGTTTGATCTTACTCGGGCATTAAACCACGGTCTTTTACCGCGACATTATCAATTGGAACAACCGGAGTTACTGGGTCGTTCGTATATTGGAGATTATTTAAAAGAGGAAATTGCTGCCGAAGCGTTAACCAGAAATATTCCTACTTTTGCGAAATTTCTTGAAGCGGCAGCGTTTTCTAATGGAGAAGTGATTAGTTTTACTAATATTTCCAGGGAATGCGGTGTAAGCAGTCCGACGGTTAAGAACTATTTTCAAATTTTAGAGGATACTCTTTTGGCGCGTTTTGTACCTGCTTTTCAAAAGAGAGCAAAACGACGTATTATTGCCGCCCCGAAATTTTATTTGTTTGATTTGGGGATTGCCAACACTCTTCTTAATCGGGGAATAATTTCTGCCGGAAGTGAAATTTTTGGGAGAGCTTTTGAACACTTTATTTTTCAGGAAATTATTGCACACAGTCATTACTCGGGGCTCGCTTACCCTGTTTCTTATTGGCGGACTGCTTCCGGTTTGGAAGTTGATTTTATTCTTGGTGACAGAGAAATTGCGTTAGAGATAAAGGGAACTTCAGAAGTTCACACACAGCATTTGCGGGGATTGAAAGCTTTTAATGAAGAATATAAACCAAAACGAGCGATTGTTGTATCAATGGATGTTAAGCCTAGAAAAGTTGGGAATATCGCAATTTTGCCATGGCAAAATTTTGTTAACGATCTTTGGTCCGGGAAAATAATAAATTGATTTGAGGTTAACGGTTAAATTTATTAAATAGGAGAGAAGATTGCTCCCCCCGTCGCGGCCGGGGTCGCAATGACACAGGGAAAAAGAGATCGTTGTCAAAAATTAAAAAATCGGGTATAATGACCCAAGGTTTAATTTATGGCACTTGCTTCTGATGATAAGAAAAGGATAATTGATAAATTTGCTCAAGGAAAAGGCGACACCGGTTCTCCGGAAGTTCAGGTGGCTATCTTAACGGAGCGAATTAAAAAACTGACCGATCATTTGAAAAAACATGAGCACGATGTTCACTCCCGGCGGGGACTTCTGACTATTGTCAGTAAGCGCCGTCGTCTGTTAAACTATTTGGCGGAGAAAGCAAAAGACAGATATCAGAAGTTAGTGGCTTCGTTGGGACTCTCTAAGTAATGAAGAAATATTTTAAAACCGAGTTTGAAGTTGGGGGTAAAACTCTTACTTTAGAAATAAACAAAGTGGCCATGCGGGCGAACACGTCTGTCATCGCGCGTTGTGGCGACACCGAAGTTTTGGCAACGGTGATTTCCGGCAAAGTTTCCAATGTTGATTATTTTCCCTTGACCATTGATTTTGTGGAACGTCTTTACGCCGGAGGGATAATTAAAGGTTCCCGTTGGATCAAACGGGAAGGCAGGCCAACCGACGAAGCTGTTTTAACCGGTCGACTGATTGATCGCTCCGTTCGCCCCTTATTTCCCAAAGATTATTTAAACGAAGTTCAGGTTATGGTGACATTATTGTCTACCGATGGCGAAAATGACCATGATATTTTATCTTTAATCGCAGTTTCCACGGCTTTACATGTGTCTTCTATTCCCTGGAATGGGCCGATTGGAGCTGCTCGAATGGGATATATAACGAAAGATGATTTGGGGCTGGTAATAAACCCGGAAACCTCACAAATGGAGTTTTCAGATTTGGATTTGGTGGTTAGCGGAAATAAAGACGGCGTCGTGATGATTGAAGCCGGGGGAAAGCAATTACCGGAAAATAAGATGAAAGAGGCGGTAGGAGCAGCCATTACCGAGATTGAAAAAATTGCCGGAGAGATCGACAGAATAAGAAATGAAATCGGATTGGAAAAGATGGCCTATGAACCGCACGTAACTGATGCCGATTTAACCGCGGAAATTGATAAAAATTACGGTAGAGAAATAAGCGAGTTGCTGCTAACGAAAGATTCGCTGGTATTACCAAAACAGGATGGAATTGAGGATCTAAAGACAAAATTGGCAGTGGAGTATGCCGATCATAAATATAAGAACCAGATAGGGGAGATTGTTGAATCTTTGTTTAAGAAATATACCCGAAAATTAGTTTTAGAAAAAAATATAAGAATTGACGGGCGGGAAATTGATGAGGTCAGACCAATTGCCTGCGAAGTTGGTTTATTACCAAGAACTCATGGATCAGGATTGTTTCAACGGGGATTGACTCAAGTTTTATCGGTCGTTACTTTGGCCTCGCCGTCGCTGGAGCAATGGATCGAGACCGCCGAGGGGATGGAAGAAAAACGGTATTTGCATCATTACTCCGATCCGCCGTATGCCCAGGGTGAAGTAGGGCGAACGGGTGCTCTGGGGCGAAGAGAAATTGGTCACGGGGCCTTGGCGGAACGAGCGGTTTCTCCGGTTATTCCTATCCAGGAAAATTTTCCCTATACAATCCGAGTCGTATCGGAAGTTTTATCGTCCAATGGTTCGACTTCAATGGGGTCAACTTGCGGTTCAACTTTGGCTCTGATGGACGCGGGGGTGCCAATTGTTGCTCCTGTTGCCGGTGTTGCCATGGGGTTAATCGCAAATTCACAAAAAGAATACGTTATTTTGACCGATCTGTCCGGATTTGAAGATTTTTACGGGAACATGGATTTCAAGGTGGCCGGTACCGAAGCGGGAATAACCGCCATCCAGCTTGATGTTAAAGTAAACGGAGAATTTAAAGGCCTTACTCTTGCGATGATTGAAGAAACTTTGGATAAGGCCAGAATCGGCCGGTTGTTTATTTTGGAAAAAATGCTGGCGATACTGCCCGCCTCCCGAAAAACAGTTAGCCAGTACGCGCCAAAGGTCGTTACCGTTAAAATTCCCGTCGATAAAATTGGGGATATAATCGGGCCGGGCGGAAAAATCATTAAAAACATTATTGCGACCACGGGAGCGGATGTTGACGTTGAAGATGACGGAACAGTTTCCATTGCCGCCATTTCTGAAGAGGCAGTTGCCAAGGCCAAAGCCTGGGTTGAGGGTTTGACCCGGGAACTTACTGTTGGTGAGGAATTTGAAGGGGAAGTCAAAAGAATTTTGCCCTTTGGGGCGTTTGTGGAACTGACTCCTGGTAAAGAAGGTTTGGTCCACGTCTCCAAAATGAGCAACGATTTTATTTCAAATCCTGAAGAAGTGGTTAAAATCGGGGACAAGGTTAAAGTAAAAGTTTATGAAATTGATGAAATGGGTCGGGTTAATTTAGTCATGGACGGGGTTGATCCGAACAAACAGTCCTCATCCCCGCGTCCGTTTACCCCGAGACCGCCGCTCGGTGGAGGGTTTCGGCCGCGGCCGTCAATGGCTGGCGGTTTCAGACCAAGGTCAGTTTTTGGTGTTTCTCGGCCTACAGGTAGTTTCTCTAACCCCACCCCTTATCGTGGGGGAAGAAGGGATAGATAACGCTTCAATAATTCTGCTATACTTATTTTGTGAACACATCATCATTTGAAGAAATAACTAAGTTAGAGGAGAAATTATTGGCAGCAAATGTACCGGAGGCGTTGGCAGAAAAAGCCAAAGCGATGATTATCCGGCTGGACAGGCTGGCAAAAATGGGTGGGCAATATGCCACGGAGTTTGATGCGGCCAGTCGGTATATTGACTGGATAACCAATCTCCCCTGGAACAAACGTTCCGATGATGTTCTGGATTTAGAGCATGCTAAGCAGGTTTTGCACAAAAACCATTACGGTTTGGATGAAGTCAAAGATAAAATTATTGAATATCTTGCCGTCCTTAAACTAAAAGGGGTTAGTGATGAAGAAACTAAATTTAATCGGGCGCCGATTTTAATGCTGGTTGGCCTGGTGGGGACCGGGAAAACAACGATTGCTTATTCTCTGGCTGACGCCATGGGTCGAAAATTTGTCCGGATTCCCTTCGGCGGTATTGGCGATGCTTTATATTTACGGGGGCAGGCGCGGGCTTATCCTGACGCCGAACCGGGAGCGGTAATTAAAGCTTTGCGGCAGGCGGGGACAAGAAATCCGGTTGTTTTACTTGATGAAATTGACCGGGTGGCTGAAGAGGCAAGATCAACGATTATGGGTGTTCTTGTTGAACTTTTGGATCCGGAGCAAAATTCCCGGTACACCGATCATTTTATCGATTACCCCTTTAATCTTTCCGAAGTCTTATTTGTGGCCACGGCCAATAATACTACTCATATCTCTACCGCGGTTTTAGATCGTATGGAACCTATAATGATGCCGTCATACACGGACAAGGAAAAGATTACGATCGGCCGGGATTATGTTTTGCCGAAAATTTTGAAAGAATCCGGTTTGACAGCAGATTCTCTAAAAATTGACCCATCAATGTGGGAAAAAATTGTAAGGCCTTTGGGTTTTGACGGTGGGATTCGGACGCTGGAACGAACAATTAATAATATGGTTCGTAAAGCCGCAGTTTTAATTCTCTCGGGGCAGGCAAAACAGGTTGAAATCACCGATCAAAATGTTAAACAGTTTCTTCCCGTATAGAAATATGATAAAGTAGTTGTATGGAAAAAGATTTGTACAAATGGACGGCTTTAAGCAGGTCGTTTAGAAAATTGGATAGGGAGGTTTATTCAACGATAATTGCCGTGGCAATTTTGGCCTCTATCGTCTTCTTTTTCGTTAAAGAATTTTTGTTAATAGTAGTTTCCTGGGCGCTGGTATTTTTTTATTATGCCGTTTCCCAGATTCCGCCGGAAGAAACCACTCATCGGGTGACGGAAAACGGCTTAATATCTTATGATAAAACCTATCTTTGGGATAATCTTGGACCTTTTTGGTTTGAAGGTTTGGGTGAAGAGCGGGTTTTAAAAATTTCTTCAAAAAATAATGTCTTTGGCCAAATAACACTTTTGCTGGGAACGGGAGATGAGAAAAAGTTAACAGAAGTCTTGTCAAAACATTTATCTTTTATCGAAACTCCCGAAAAAACTTTTTCAGACAAAGCCGCCGCCTGGCTGTCCTCCAAATTCTCCTTTGAGAAAGCCGTCAAAAAAGAGGTATAATAGCCTCATCATGCGCCCGTAGCTTAACGGATAGAGTATAGCCCTCCGAAGGCTGTGATGGTGGTTCAATTCCACTCGGGCGCACTGGAGGAGTCGGATAGCGGTCCATTCCGTTCGCTTGGAAAGCGAATGAGCGCAAGCTCGCGGGAGTTCGAATCTCCCCTCCTCCGCCAGTTGGGAAATGAGGTCATTGGCTCGCCCGCTACGCGGGCTCGCCAGCCGTTTTCGGGGAAATTTCAAGCTGTTTTGAATTCAGTAAGGCCAAAAGCGGGCTTTTCTTTACGGAATGAAAATTTTTTGATATCATAACATTGAAAGCATGGCTATGCTTTGATGATATCAAAGTTTTGAAACTATGGCAACAATAGGCGAGAATATCAAAAAATACCGCAGTAAACTTGGCTTGACGCAAGACGATTTAGTGAGAAAGTCCGGCGTAAAGTACACAACCCTTACGAAAATCGAGGCAGATTTTGTGCAAAAGCCAAGCGTTCAAGTGATAGCGAAAATCGCTAAGGCATTAGGTATATTGATAGAAGATTTGATAAAATAGTATTAACAATTAAATCAAATTTTATGGAACAAGAAATTCAGCCACAGCCACTACAACCCAATTCTCCTCCACCAGAGAATAAAAATAAGATGACAGTTATTGTAGCTGTTAGCGTTTTAGCCGTTGCTCTTATTGTTGGAGCAAGTGCTTACTTTTTTCTAAATAAATTTCCAAAATAACCAGAAGCTAACAATACTCAACCCAATGGGACAGTATCTCAAGCTCCCGAAACACCCGAGACGAGTAAAACTGTCTACTTCGGAAAAGGTACACAAGGTAAGTATTCTTTAGTAAACGTTCAAACCGGAGAAACTCAAGATTTTATTCCGGCTGGATATACTCTGCTTAACCAATGGGATTATCAGATGTTCCCGACATTCCTAATTCTACAAAAAGATAATGACCTCTATTCCTACAGCGTAGAAAATAAAATCGTCAACAGTGTGTTTGGTTCGTTCAATGATTTAAAACTTAAGAAAAATGAGCAAGTAAGAGTTTATGCTTCAATGACAGAAAAAGACAAATTCATATTTCGGATAGATACGCTCGACTTATCTCAAGTTTCTGAATTTGACGGCTCATCACCAGTATTAAGCACTCGGACTTATTCCTTTGACGCCTCAACTAACAAATTAGTTAGCATAGCCAATGGAAGATTTGATGGTTGTGCTGAATACGACTCTAAAAATCAAAGATTTTTTACTTGGCCTTGCGGTGAAGGTATCGGCTCGGCTTCGCCGCTCTCAATTTCCGATCTAAACGGCAACGTCAAAAGCCAAGTAATCACCGCAAAAGATTTTGGTATGCCCAACGACGATTTGGTTCACATTAAATTTAAGAATGGTTTATTTTTTGCTCTTGGCAAGAATATAAAGATTCTTGTTTTAAACCCCGCAGAAATAAATCCAACCAAAGAAATTTATACCGCGACAGCACAAGTGAATTCGCAAATTTCAGACCTATACGCTTACTCTATGGGAATAGATAGGAGCACCAATACTTTAATCATTGGTGGGAATAGTTATATTTTGCTTCTACGATTTGACACGAATAAGCAAATTACACACAGCACATATATTCCAGACAAAGAAATTTATGCGAATTTTATTTTTCCGAACACTGGAAAATTATATTATCAAGCAAAAGACAACATCCGAGTTGTAAATCTCAATTCTTGGCAGATTGAAAAATCAATCCCATCATCCGGTAATTTTTCAGAAATTACCCTGTTTGCTTTCTGAAGAATTTGCCGCCAAAGTAACTTAGAATCGTCCTTTCCGCTCGGAGATTTTTAAACAGATACCTTAAAATTAGGAGCATATTAAGGCTCCAGATGCCCCCAAGTTGCGAGTGATTCGTTGGCTTCTTTTGGGGTAAGTTTCTTAACCGCAATACCCATTTGAACCATAACGAAGTCGCCGGCTTTAAGATTCTTTTCGCCAATCAAAACCTCGCGGGTTTCGTGAGGATATTCCACAGTCGCTGTTTTGCCGTTTGTTTTTTTAATTTTCCCGGGAAACGCAAGGCACATATGTGTTATGATTTTAACATGAATAAAAAATTAGTTGTGGGCTGGTTTTCGTTTACGTGTTGTGAGGATTCAACAATACTTTTGACGGAGATGTTAAACGACAATCTGGAAGAATGGAAAAAGATTGTGGAGTTTCGCTATTTCAAAGCTTTGAAATACCAAAACTCCATTGACAATTTAGATGTGGCCTTTATTGAAGGGGCTATTTCCTCATCAAAACAAGAAGCCGGGGTTAAGAAAATCCGCGAAAACGCAAAATATGTTGTTGCCATTGGCGCCTGCGCCTGCACCGGCATGCCCTCCGCCTCCCGTAACGAATTTATTGACGAGGAGTTAAACGACAGAATAAGATGGTATTTATCTAATTTTGACTACTCGCCAAAAGTCAAAAAACTTGAGGATGTCATAAAAGTTGACGACCGCGTTCCCGGTTGTCCCATGAACCCAAAAATATTCTTGGAAATTTTAGATAAATATCTTGATATTTTCAAAATAATCAAAAATCCAAATCCCAAATCCAATGTCCAATCATCCAATAACCAAATTAACAATATTTGAGATTTCGGAAATTGGTTCTTTGGAATTTGGCTTTGGAATCTTGGTCTTTTGTTAATTTTTTATGCACTCTGGACAAATAACCATTGACAACATTACCAAAATCGAGGGGACGGCGGGGCTGGAAGTTGCGATTGAAAATGATCAGGTCAAAGACTTAAAATTTTTGATCAAAGACTACCGGCGGTTTTACACCGAGGCTGTTAGAGGCAAACCGATTATTGCCGTGCCGTCATTTTTGTCAAGAATTTGCGGAACTTGCTCTCTTGCTCATTTATTTGCGGCTATCGAGGCGATAGAAAAATCGCAAAATATCGAGGTTTCTTCCCAAACTAAACTGTTGCGGCGGCTAGCCTATAACGGCTTAATGCTTCGCGACCACGCCCTTCATCTTTATTTTTTCGTTTTGCCGGATGTTTTAGGAACCGGTTCAATTTTGGATCTGCCCGACGACAATCAACATTTGCATGATTCGTTTGACATAAAAAAACTGGGGACGGATTTGTCGACAATTATTGCCGGGGCGGCCATTCACGCCCCTTTACCAACAATCGGTGGTTTTCTAAAAATGCCGGATGTTTCCAAACTCGAAAGTCTTTTACCACGATTGGAAAAGATTCGCGAAGCGGTGATAAGGGGAATTGATTTATTTTATAAATGGGATGTCAAACTTGAGAGAAATTCCGATTATTTGGCCCTGCGTAACGATAAAGATTTTAATTTTATTGCTGGCTATGTTTTAAACTCCGATGGCAAAAAAGTTCCGGAAGAAAACTTTCACGACTTTTTAAAATCGGTGGTAATTCCTTATTCCCAAGCTGAAGGTTATCAATTTTCTGAGACTCACGAAGATTATTTAGTTGGCGCTTTGGCCCGTGTCAATCTTAATAAAGATTTACTTAACGAAAGAACGAAAAAAGATTTAAGTGAGTGTTTAAAGGCTTTTCCTTCCAATAATATTTATCATAATAATTTAGCCCAGGCTGTTGAGCTTTTGCAATGCGTTGATGATTCCTTAGATATTTTGAAAAATTTAAAAATAAGTGAAGAAAAGCCGGGGCAAAAAATGCCACAGGCTGGAGTGGGAGTCGGGGTCATTGAAGCTCCCCGCGGGATTCTTTACCATAAAGCGGTCGTAGACGAAAAAGGCATGATTGTCGATTATGATGTCATTGTCCCGACGGCGCAAAATCAGATAAACATCGAAAACGATTTAAAAAACTATTTTTCGGCAAATCTTGATAAATCAGAAGATGAATTAAAACTTAATGCGGAAAAAATAATCAGAGCTTACGATCCCTGTATGTCCTGCGCTACTAATTTTTTACGGATTTCATGGGTACGCCGATAATGGTCGCCCCGTTGATTTTACCGATCTTTTTTAAATATTTAAGTTGAAACCCCAAATCAAAATCGTGAACCGTGGTGCTTTTAGTATTAATAATTCTATTTGTATTTTTAAATATTTTTATTTCTTTTAGCCCGTCAATCGTGTCCAAAATAACCGGCTTTTTGGAATCGAATTTCACATCCTCATTAGGTCTAACGTACCTGATGATTATTGAATCGTCTTTTACATCCTCATTTCCAAAAACGTATATGGTCATATGATAATATTATCACTATGGATGTCAAAGCGTTACAACTGCTTTGTCAATTTGCGCAAAGTCCGAATAAAAAAGGCTATTGCGGGCGAGGCTCTGCTCAAGGAAAATTTAATAAATGTATAAAGTACGGAATTTGCGATGGGGTGGGAGAGGAACTCGAAAAATTTATTGTTCTAAATCCCTATTTGGAAACAATTTCCAAATTAATTAAGAAACCAAAGTTTTCTTATGAAGTAGCGCAGGCTTATATTTTTGGCAATGACGAGCTTAAAAAAATAAAAAACTCCGGTTACGCGTTGTTGTTGGAAAATTTTTCTAAGCAAGGGGTTCCCGACTGGCTTGTTGACGATCTTAAAAACCACCCGCCAAAAAAATTTATTCCCACTCATTTATTTCAAGTTTTGCATGTTGGTGTTGGGAGGGCAAGTGGTTCAGTGCCGTTTAATCAGGAAACAGTTAATAACTGCATGGTAAGTCACAGAAATGGCGCGGCCTATCATTGGGGTAAACAATTTAAATTTTTAACCAAGACCGAAATCGGGAAATTAGAGCACTGGAATAATGAGGTGTTAAAAGCAGTAAAACCCCGATTGTCATCAAGCCCGTCTGGGAAAACGAAAATTTAGAGCTTAACAAATTGGTTATTAGCGTTGAAATAGCAAGAATAGAGGTGACACTTACCGCCGGGGCGTTTTTTAAAGCCCGAAGCCAAAAGAAGACATAAGCGAATAAAACACCCGATGTTCCCAAAACCCAAAACCACTGATAAGAACCAAGATTTGTTATTTGATTGGTGGGAGAAATGGTTAAAAGAATTAACGAACCAAAACCCATCCGAAATAAAGCGACGATATCCGGGTCATAATTTATTTTTTTAATAATAATCGTTTCTACCGACCATAACAGGGTTGCGGTCAAAATCATTAATTCCCCGTTTGAAAAAGTAAATCCCTTAAAGCCGCCGATAAATACATTGGCGTAAAACAATAAACTAACAGCCAAAAGATTGGTTAAAGTTAATTTTTCTTTCAAAATTGGTACGGCTAAAATTGTCACCCAGATAACAAGAGTTTTTTGAATTATTGCCCCGTTTACAGCCGGAATCTGCGATAAGCCGGTAAAAAATAAATAGAACGGAATGGCTCCGCCGATTACTCCGATGACCAACAGGCCGAGCAAATTCTTTTTGGACAGATTTTTTAGGAGATTAATTTTTCCGGCGACAATTATTAACCCGAAAATTGCTACCCCAACGATTAAGTTCTTTAAAGTCGTAAATAATACCGGGGGCGGAACAGCCGCAACCGCAAATTTATTGGTATAAATAGAAAACCCGGAAATTACGGCAGCGATAAATGCGTATTTCATGAAGTTGGCCAAACCTGTTTGCCGGTCTCGGTGTCGATAATTATTATGGCTTTGGTGGGGCAAGACTGGGCGGCCATGAGAATTTCTTCCGGGGTGTTGATAGAGTCGGAGTGAACCACGGCCTTGTTCTCTTCGTCAAGAGAATAAGTTTTGTCGGCGATAGCGACGCATGACCCCGCGCCGATGCACAAATTCCGATCAACTTTAACTTTATATTTCCCAATGGTCACAAACCCCAGATCATCCATAACTATTTCAATATATCAGAAATATCTCTTTTTTTACAAGGGGAAATTTCCTGCGATTTATTTAATGTTTTAATCTCTTCATAAATTACTCCTAAGGGTATTTTGTTTGGGACCCATTCAAAAGATTTTTCCAGAGCTACAAGTTTATTGGTTGGGTCATATGATTCGTCGAGATAATAGGAATTATTTTGAAAAAACTGGTGGGTGTAGTCTTTGTTAAAAGTGACGCAGGGTTGAAGAATATCAATTACTGACAAACCATGATGGTCGTTGGCTTGTTTTATTAATTGAGTTAAATAAGGAATGTTTGTCGAATAAGCCCGGGCGACAAAAGTTGCTCCGGAAATAATTGCCAGAGCGACGGGGTTGATAGGACTATCCGGATTGCCATCGGGAGTTGATTTAGATAAATATTGACATGGGGATGTAGGCGATGTTTGGCCGGTTGTTAGGCCATAAACGGCGTTATCGTGTAATAAAATCGTTAAATCGTGATTACGGCGACAGGCATGAAGAAAATGGTTGCCGCCTTCGCCGAGACAATCGCCGTCACCGGTAAAAACGAAAACATTTGTTTTGGGTCGAACAATTTTTACACCGGTCGCAACCGAGATAGCTCTCCCGTGCAACCCCTCAAAAAAGGTCATGTCCACAAAATTAACAATATGGCCGTGACAGCCAATACCGGCTACCATTACGGTATTGTTTTTATCCCACTTATTTTCGGTACAGGCGTTTTTAAACGCCGCCCAAATCCCAAAATTGCCGCATCCCGGACACCAAGTTGGTGTTGTCATAGCAATTTTTGGATTTTATCGATTATCTCTTCTCGATAAAACATTCTTCCGTCATATTTTAATAATTTATCTTTAATTTCGACGCCGGTTTTTTCGCGGATAAGCCGGCACATCTGGCCGGAATAGTTTTGTTCTACGGCCAAAACCCTCTTTGAATTTTCCAGGATATTTTTTACGGCTTCTGACGGAAACGGGCTGAACCAGGTCAGGTGTAAATAATTGACATTATTAAATTCTCTTAAGGCGTCAATTATTGGTCCTTTGCAGCTACCCCAGGAAACAATAGTTAGATCAGCCGTCTCTGGCCCCGCACCAATAAGGTGCGGGGTTAACATATCATTTTTGGTGCAGTCATCAAGTTTTTTCATTCTTTTGTTCATCTGTTTAATTCGCTCCGAACTTTCTTCTATGGAAAACCCTTCGTCGTCGTGCTCGTCGGAATTGGCCCGTTTTGGTAAGGTGTTTTCGTGGTCAATTTGATATGAAGAATAATCCGGCAAAATGATTGATTGGTCGCCTTCGCAAAGATTTTTGTCCAAAAGCAATACGACCGGGGTTTTATATCGGTCGGCTAGATTAAAGGCTTCAAGTGTTAAATTAAAAGCTTCGGTGACATCGCCGGCGGCTAATACGATCCGGGGAAAATCCCCCTGGTGGGCGTTTAAGACAAATTGCAAATCTCCCTGTTCGCTCCAGGTGGGCAAGCCGGTAGCCGGCCCGGGCCGCATTCCCAAGACGATAACCAAGGGAGTTTCGGTCATGCCCGCTAAACCGAACCCTTCGGTCATCAGACAAAAGCCGCCGCCGGAGGTGGCGGTCATGGCTCGGGCTCCGGCGTAACTTGCTCCGATAGCCATGTTTATGGCCGCAATCTCATCCTCCGGCTGTCTATAGATAAAACCGAATTTTTTTTGATGTTTGGCCAAGACATCAATGATTCCGGAAATTGGGGACATGGGATAAATAGCCGCAAATTGCAAACCGACGGCAATGGCCCCATACGCTACCGCTTCATTGCCGTTGACCACGAAGTGGTCATCCCGGCCGGGATCGGGATTCTCTAGACGAAACACCTCCGTAATTTTATGTAAAATTTCATCGATATTATTTGTTTCCAAAACAGAATCACACGGGTGTTTTTCAACCGCCTCTTTATTAAACGCAATCAATAGGTCAACTTGTTTTATTGGAGCGTTAACGGGGTCTTTGGAGAAAGTTATTTGCGTTGTGTTATGTCCGCCGCGAATTAAGGAAGGGTATTCTGAATAAGTATAGACATTGAAGCCGGCCTTAGCCAAGTGCCGGGCAACTGCCACCCCCGTCGATTTTATTCCCTGCCCCGCCGCTCCTCCAACTAAGATAGCATAGGTTTTGTTCACATCAATAAAATTTTTCCGTATAAATTCTCTCTTTTAAACAGCCTTTGGATAACAGGATTTGCGTCGCCTCTTCAATCATGCCTTTATTTCCGCAAATATAGGCGGAGGATCGGGAATAATCATCGGTTAGATAATCGGTAATATGCTTCTTCTCGCCATCCTGGGAAAGAACGATTTTATACTCAAAATTTTGGTTTGCAACCGCAAGTTGTTGGAAAAAATCGTTCCAAAAAACATCAGTTTGGCGGCGCAGCCCGAAATACAACTTTATATTTTTGTTTTTATCCTTGATTGCTTCTTCTAACATGCACCTTATGGCGGAAATTCCCGATCCGGTGGCTAAAAATAACACGTTCTCGCTGTTGCCCTCTGGTTTGTAAGTGAAAATGCCAAACGGGCCAAGGAGTTCTAATTTGTCTCCGGTTTTGGCGTTTTCAAAAAACTTCGATCCAACGCCGCCGGGCGAGGAGTCGATCAATAGATTAAAACGCCTTCTGTCTTCTATGTGGGCCACCGAGTAAGCATTTATACGGTTGTCGGCAACCTTAATCGAGACATATTGCCCCGGTTTTATACTCAGTTCTTCTTCGGTTTCCAGACCAAAGTAATGAAATTTTGCCGCCAATAAATTATGGCCGGTAATTTTGGCAATTTTGAATCTGGAAGCCGTGGACGAGGGGGAAGAATTGGCTAGAAGGATTTTTGCGTCAACAGCTACCGCGTCATTTAGGGTTACTATTGCCGGATTTATTTCCATTTCCCTGATTGTTTTATTTTGGGTAAAAATTGTACAAAAGCGAATGATAAGATCGCAAAGTTTGTCCACGGCAAGAGGCGGGCTTCCGCGATAGCCGTTAAGCATTTTTGCCACCTGTGATTTTTGGATTAGATCGTTCACTGTTTCGGCGTCAATTGGCAAGACAAACAAATTGCGGTCGTTTATCAGCTCGGTAAATGTTCCTCCGGCGCCAAAAAGCAGCACATCGCCGAAAGTCGGATCGCGTTTCAGACCGATAATAACTTCTGTTCCCATCGACACCTGCTTTTGGATTTGAAATCGAACTTGGTTGCGTACGGAATCGTCCAGTTGTTTAGTTTTTTGTTCCAGTTTATCCCACGCCTGAAAGAGCTGATCTTCGGTCCAGATATCCGGAACAACTCCGCCGATCTCGGTTTTGTGCAAAAGTCCCGGAGCCGAAAGTTTTAAAACTACCGGCTGGCCGCAGATTTCAACAAAATTTTTGGCTTCTTCAATGGTAGCGACCGCTTTAGTGGCGGGAACACTTATCCCCCCGGCTAAAAGAATTTCGCTGGCGGCAACCCCGTCCGGCTGGCCAAGATCAAGAATGGTTTTTATTCTGTCCAAATCGGGAGAAATTTCTTCGGGATTAACAATAGTTTTTTTACCCCGGCTTTTTTGCCACTCGTGCATTTTAGCTAAACAGGCAACGGCTCTTTCCGGGAATCGGAAAGAGGGGACTTTAGCTTTATTTAAAATTTGCTCTCCGTTTTCAATAAATCCGGCGCCCATGAACGAGCAAAAAATCGGCTGATCGTATTTTTCAGCGGCCCGGGCAATAACTTCGGCAGTTTTTTCAATCTCGGTCATCACCTGCGGGGTAAGAATAACAATGGCGGCGTCCACCTGTCCCGAGGCCATGACGATGTCTAGCGCCTGCTGGTAACGAGACGAGAGAGCGTCGCCAAGAACATCCACGGGGTTGGTCAAGCCGGCGGTTCGCGGCAAAATCTCCGCCAGTTTTTTTTGAGTGGCCTCGTCAAACTGGGCCAGTTGTAAGCCGGCCGCTGTCAGAGCGTCGGCAGTGATAACGGCTGGGCCGCCGGCATTAGAAATAATAGCCACTTTATTGCCTTTTGGGGCGGTTTCCCAAGAAAAAGCTCGGGTTAAATCAAAAAATTCTTCGGTCTCGTTGCATCTAATTATTCCGGCTTGTTTTAAGGCGGCGTCGAGGACGGCATCTTCGCCGGCGATCGCTCCGGTATGTGACTGCATCGCTTTGGCCGCCGCCGAAGTTTTCCCGGGCTTTATTAAAAACATCGGGGTTTGGGGGATAATCTGTTGCGCCAATTCCAGCAATTTTTTCCCGTCGGCAATTGACTCCAGATAAAGGCCGATGGGGAAATTTTGGCCGCTGTTTAAGAAATACTCCAAAAAATCGTTTTCGTTAAGAACCGCCTTATTTCCCAAAGTAATAAACTCCGCAAATCCCAGACCGGTGGAGGTAAAATAATCAAAAAGGGCCGAGGCAATGGCGCCGGACTGGGAAATAAATCTTAAATTCCCGGTTTCTTTGACATTTTGACCGAAAGTTAAATTTAGGGGACATAATGTGTTGACAAACCCCAAACAATTTGGCCCGAGCAAATTTAAATTATATTTTTTTGCAACTCCAATTAATTTATTTTCCAGCTCCAGTCCGTTGGTGCCGATTTCTTTAAACCCGGCAGTAATAACCACAACATTTTTTGTCCCCTTTTGACCAATTTCTTCTAAAACTTGCAAAACGACGCCGGCGGGAATTGCTACCACAGCCAAATCCGGGACTTCCGGGACTTCGGTTATGGTTTTAAACCCCATTTTGGGATTAACGGGATAAACTCGGCCGCGGTAGCCGGATTCTTGAATGTTTTTCCATAAAATGCCCCCGACCTTTTTGGGGTCTTGGGAAGCCCCCATAACCGCAATTGACCGCGGATAAAAAAAGGTTTTTAAATCTCTCACGCAATCAGATTAGCATAAAATTTCCCTCTTGAATACCTTTAAATGCCGGCTTACAATGGCCTTGTATGGAAATTTTTGGAACGACGTTTTTTATCGTTTTTGGGGTTGTCATATTTTTTATTCTTTCCGGGCTTAAAGTTATTGATCAGTTCGAAAGAGGGATTGTTCTCACTCTTGGGTCGTTCACGGGAACGCTTAATCCCGGACTTAACGTCATCATTCCGATTTTTCAAAGACTTATAAAGGTGGATATCCGCATAACCACTTCAGATATCCCCCAACAGGAAGTTATCACCAAAGACAATGTCCCGGTCGGAATTAATGCCGTGGTTTATTTTCAAGTTACCAAGCCGGAAGTGGCGGTTTTAAAAATTCAGGACTACACCTACGCTGTGACCCAGTATGCTCAAACAGCTTTGCGGGATGTTATCGGACAGGTGGAACTTGATAGTTTGTTGGTTGACCGGCAGAAAATTGCCGACGAAATTAAGAAAATCGTGGATGCGGAAACTTCGGAGTGGGGTGTTGATGTCACGGCTATTAAAATTCAGGATATTGAATTACCTGCGGATATGAAGCGGGCCATGGCTAAACAAGCCGAGGCGGAAAGGGAACGGCGGGCGACAATAATCAGGTCGCAGGGAGAATTGTCCGCTTCTGAAAATTTGAAAAAGGCCATGGAACAAATGTCGGCCTCCGGAGCGATCTCTTTACGCACTTTGCAAACTATCGAGTCAACTACTTCTAACCCTGCCAGCACGGTTGTTTTTGCCCTTCCCATTGAAGTTTTGGAAGGTCTGAGAAAATTGGTGAAATAATTTTTCGTTGATTATGGATTTAGCAAAGAAGGATGCCCCCGATTTTAATTTTGGTTTTTTAAAATTTTTATTTTATCTTCCTGGGATTTATTTAGTTTTTGTGGTGCTCCGTTTGTTATTCACCAAGGGTCAACAGGCGGCAATCGAACAGTTTGTTTTTTTAAGAAATTCTTTCTATTTAGCCTTTATTTTTTTCTCTATTATTTTCGGAGTGTTGGCAATTCTTAAAAAAAATTTCCAAAAAATAATTCCGGATCAGGTAAACGGAATAATTTTGATTACTTTTGCCTACTCATTGGCAAAAATAGTTTTTGACTTGCTAAATTATTTATTTTTACTTAATTTGCGATAAAAATTCTTCGGCAAGCTTTCCGGTTTCGGGAGTTGGTTTGAAAAATTCCTTCCAGACGACGACGATGTCCGCGTCGTTAAAAATAGCTCTCTGAACCTCGCGGATTGTGTCTCCCCCGGCAATGGAAATCATCGTGTCAAAAGTTGACCTGATTTTATTGATCTGCAAATAAGGAATCGGCTTATCTTTATTAAAAATTTCTTCATCAACTCCGCGATGGAGAATTACCACATCGGGTATTTTTTTAAGTTTTCGCAGGATCTTAATTGGTTGTTCCACATTCATCATATCAAGCATGCTGTCAATTGATTCTTTTAGACACGATTCAATGAAGGAATTGATGGTTTCTATTGGGGCTTGTCCTAGGGCAATGGCCGCCGACGCCCCGGCCGCTTTAGCCATAGAAACTTCGGTTGCCCCCCGATCCATGGTTTTTAAATCCGTGACGACATATGGCCAGTATTGATTCAATTCCGTTATCGCATTCATGCCATAACATTTGATTAAAGGAGTTCCGGCCTCAATAATTATTCTGTCTGATTCTGGAAGCCGGGAAACAATCTCCAGAGCTTCGTTCATCGTCCCGTTGAGGGCAACTTGGAGATATTTTTTCTTTCGAGTTAGCACTTAAAAAGATTATCACAGATTGTTCCCAAATTCCAACTATTGGCTTTTATCCCATCAACCTACTTTCGCCCCTGCGAATGCAGGTAGGGGGATTGTTGAAACAACTAAATTGCAGAACGTCTTCCTGCAATTTATTCTTGTTCTTCCTTTCGACAGCCTGATTCGCAGGTGTAACTCCTGCGAATCTAAAATTTAATTATCTTATTTGTTCTTGATTTAAAACTTGTTTTGTTGCTTCATCAACATAATCTTCAGCTTTTTTGCCGCCGCCGAGAGAATTTTTATTTACCAAATTTGCAAGATGTTGTGCTAAATTGTGTACTGTTTGCTGCAGAAAATATAGTTTTTGATCCACAGTAACTGGAAATTCAGATTTCTCAGCCATTAAATCTCACCCCCATTTGGTCTATTCTCTCTCTCTCTGCTTCAAAAGTCAAGTTTTAAAAAATCCCCCCTTGACAACTGTTAGCACTCGTAGTATAAAAGTGCCAATGAGTCTTACAGACCGGCAAAATAAAATTTTGAAAGCCATAATTGACGAATATGTGGCGACG
>CAYSID010000005.1:0-29766 GCA_964431075.1 uncultured Gammaproteobacteria bacterium | reverse complement strand
GGCGACGGCGGAGCCGGTAGGGTCGGAAAAACTGGACAAAAAATATTCTTTGGGGGTCTCTCCGGCAACTTTAAGAATCGAAATGGTCAGTTTGACTAAGGCCGGTTATCTGTTACAGACCCACACTTCGGCGGGCCGAACCCCGACTCCGGTGGCCATGCGCTACTACATTCAAAATTTAATGAAACCAAAAGACATGGCGGTTTCTGATGAGGTGGCAGTTAAAGAAAAGCTTGCCGAGAATAAAAAGGAATTTCAGAAAATGTTATCCAGCGCTACCAGGGAATTGGCCCGACGTACTAAAAGTCTGGCGGTTGCCGAGGATAACGAAGAAAACACCTATTATTCCGGCGTCTCCAATATTTTAAGCGCTCCCGAGTTTTACGACATTGATTTAACTCGCAGTTTGTTGGAGATGCTGGACCAGGTTGATCGTATGCATCAATTATTTGCTCACGGCGCGGACCTTAACGATATCCAGATTTTGATGGGTGAAGAATTGGGTCAGAGGTTGTTCGCTCCGTGCGGTTTGGTTTACACCCGGTTTGGTAACAGAAAAATCGGCGGAACCATTGGCGTCTTGGGTCCGTACCGGTTTAATTATTCGGTCATCATTCCCACGGTAAGATATTTTGGCAACACTATTGATCAGATGTTGGGCAGTTGGTAAAATCATCATATGGATGATGATTTGCAAAGTAAATACTTACGAGCTCTGGCAGATTACCAAAATCTGGAAAAACAAACACAGGCTTGGAAAGAAGATTTTTTAAAATATGCCAACGAAGATTTGGCCCTTGAACTTTTGGAGGTTCTCGATGACTTAGAAAAAGCTCAAGAGCACCTGAAAGATGACGGGTTGCAAATTGTCCTTGAAAAGTTAATAAAGATATTAAAAAACAACGGGGTTGAAGAAATTGAAGTTTTAAATAAAGAGTATGATGCAGAGACAGCAGAAGTTGTGGCAACGGAGGACGGAGAAAAAAATAATCTGGTTGCAAAAGTTCTGCAAAAAGGGTATAAATTGAACGGTAAAATAATTAGACCGGCCAAGGTGATTGTGAATAAGGCGGACAATTACCGCAAGCCCGCAGAAGAATAAATATATGGCAAAAATAATCGGCATTGATTTAGGAACAACAAACTCGTGTGTGGCGGTGATGGAGGGTGGATCGCCAAAAGTTATCCATTCTGCTGAAGGCCGCAATGTTATTCCGTCGGTTGTGGATGTTGTCTCCCATGTGGTTGGTGACGTAGCTAAACGGCAGCTTGTTCTAAAACCAAAACAAACAATTTTCTCCATAAAGCGCTTGGTTGGCCGTAAATATACCGATTCGTCTGTGGCTACAGATATGAAGTGGCTGCCATACGTCATTAAATCCGGCAGGGACGGGATGGCTGTGGTTGAGGTTGAAGGGAAACAGTACACCCCGCAGGAAGTTTCCGCGATGATCTTGCAAAAAATAAAAACTGACGCCGAAAATTATTTAGGGACAAAAGTAGCGCAAGCCGTGATAACAGTCCCCGCTTATTTTGACGACGCCCAAAGGCAGGCCACCAAACAGGCAGGGGAAATTGCCGGACTTGAAGTTTTAAGAATTATTAACGAACCGACCGCGGCGGCTTTGGCCTACGGGCTGGATAAAAAAAACGCCCACACGATTGCGGTTTATGACTTGGGCGGCGGGACTTTTGATATTTCCGTCTTGGAGTTGGGCGAGGGAGTTTATGAAGTCAAATCAACTAACGGTGATACCCATTTGGGCGGCGACGATTTTGACAAAAAAATTTTGGATTATTTAGCCGAAGAATTTCAGAAAGAAAATGGGGTGGATTTGCGCAAGGATTCACAGGCTTTACAAAGACTGCGGGAAGCGGCAGAAAAGGCCAAAATAGAGCTGTCATCTTCGACTGAAGCGGAAATAAATCAACCGTTTATTACCCAGGGGCCGAATGGGCCATTACACTTGACGATGAAATTGTCCCGGCAGAAGTTGGAAGTAATTGTTGACGACCTGATTCAAAAGACTTTGGAACCGGCGAAAAAGGCTCTTGCCGATGCCGGAAAAACGGTCAAAGATATTGACGAAGTTGTTTTAGTCGGCGGGATGACTCGGATGCCGAAAGTGGTCGAAGTGGTGACCAAATTTTTCGGTAAGGAACCGAACAAATCGGTCAATCCAGATGAAGTGGTGGCTATTGGAGCGGCTATTCAAGGCGGAGTTTTGGGTGGGGAAGTAAAGGACGTTTTATTATTGGATGTTACCCCCTTAACTTTGGGAATTGAAACTTTGGGTGGCGTTTCCACCCCGTTGATTTCCAGGAATACGACGATTCCCACGAGTAAATCGCAAGTGTTTTCAACCGCCGCGGATTCGCAAACTCAAGTCGAAATTAATGTTTTGCAGGGAGAACGGCCGATGGCCGCGGATAATAAATCTCTAGGGCGGTTTGTTCTCGACGGTATTCCGCCGGCGCCCAGAGGAATTCCGCAGATTGAAGTGACTTTTGACTTGGACGCCTCGGGAATCTTGAATGTTAAAGCCGTTGATAAGGCCACTAACCGGTCGCAGAGTATTAAAATTACCGGTTCAACCGGACTTACCAAAGACGAGATTGAAAAAATGACCAAGGAGGCCGAGGCTCATGCGGCCGAGGATGCGAAGAAAAGAGAGTTAATTGATGCTAAAAACGGAGCCGATGGTTTAATTTTTTCTGCCGAACGCTCCTTAAAAGACGCAGGGGATAAAGTTCCGGCCGATGTTAAAACCGAAGTGGAAGAGAAAATAAAAAGTTTAAAAGACGTTCTTAATTCCGAATCTAAAGAAGATATCGAGACTAAAACAAAAGAATTGTCCGAGACAATGCAAAAAATCGGTGCTTCGATGTATAAAGATCAGAATCCTCCGCCGCAAGAAGAAGCCCCTAAAGAAGAGCCAAAGCCAGACTCCGACGAACCGATTGAGGGAGAAGTGGTGAAATAAGGACCTCTCGCTTTGCTGCGGGCCTAAAACTCCTGTTTTTGATGTATAATATATAGTTATGGATTTCTATCAAGTTTTAGGGGTTAATAAAAACGCCACAGATTCGGAGTTAAAGGCGGCGTACAGAAGGCAGGCTTTGCAGTGGCATCCGGATCGGAATAAATCAGCAGGTGCGGCCGAGAAGTTTAAAGAAATAAACGAAGCGTACGAGGTTTTGTCTAATCCTCAAAAACGGCAAACCTATGACCAGTTTGGCTCGGCCGCCTTTGATCAGAATCGGGGCTATCAACAACAAAACGGCCCATTTACTTATACTTACAGATCATCCGGTGGTGGGCAAAATCCGTTTGAGGGTATGAACTTTGATTTTGGGGGATTTTCCGATCCGTTTGAAATCTTTGAGCAGTTTTTTGGGGCGGGGTATGGCGGAATGCGCGGTGGTTCCCATCAACGGAGGGGACATTATCAATTAACTATTTCTTTTATGGAAGCGGTTAAGGGGACTGAAAAGACAGTCAATATTGGCGGCAAAACCAGAACGATAAAAATTCCTCCTGGGGTCGATACCGGTTCCCGCGTTCGTTTTCCCGAATTTGATTTAACAATCGAAGTGGCCAAAGACAAAACTTTTGAGCGCCAAGGGGATGATATTTTTGTGGAGGCCAAAGTTTCCTACCCGACGTTGGTTTTGGGTGGAGAAATTGAAGTACCAACGATTGACGGAAAAATCAAACTTCGCGTTCCGGCCGGATCGCCGGTTGGGGGTATGATCCGGTTGCGCGGCCACGGGGTTCCTCACGTCAACGGCCGCGGCCTCGGTTCCCTGTATGTCAAATTATCCATTGATATTCCTTCCAAACTCTCCGGCGACCAAAAAAGATTAATTGAGGAATTACGAAGAAGTTTTGAAAATAAAAAAACGGGTTGGTTTTGAGAAAATTGTGTGGATATAATTTGCGGAGGATAGAGGAATTGAACCTCTTAGTCCTTACGGACACAGGTTTTCGAAACCAGCGCATTACCGTCCTGCCCATCCTCCCGGTGCTCTCAGACGGAATCGAACCGTCATCTGAAGTTCCGCAAACTCCTACTCTATCCGTTGAGCTATGAGAGCCTACCTCTATTATACCGCATTTTTTAATTTTATTTTGATCCATTTTGTACTACTTGACACAAGGGGCATTGCCTCATAAAATAGCAATCGCGTATGAAGAGTGATAAAAACAAGTCTAACTTTAACATTAAACCTTTATTTGACAATGTTTTAGTGCGGCCGCTTGAGGCCCAAGATAAAACCAGCTCCGGGATTTATCTTCCGGAGAATGCCAAAGAAAAACCCACTAAAGGTAAAGTTATGGCCTTGGGAACCGGCGGCTATGATGACAAGGGAAACAAAATCGAGTTTGCGGTCAAAGTCGGGGACACGGTTTATTATAAAAAATGGGGCGGTAATGAAATAAAGATCGGCAGTGAAGAATGGCAGATTTTGGAACAAAAAGACATTTTGGCAATAGTTTATGGCTAAACAGTTAAAATTTGGCGAAGATGCAAGGCAAGCTCTCCTGAGAGGGGTTAATATGCTGGCGCAAGCCGTGGTAACAACCCTTGGGCCTAAAGGCCGCAACGTGGCGTTGGATAAAAAATGGGGCGCTCCTAATGTTATTCATGATGGGGTGGGGGTGGCTAAAGACATTGAACTTGCGGAACCATTTGAGAATATGGGAGCGCAGTTAGTTAAAGAAGCCGCCTCCAAGACCGGTGACGTGGCCGGCGACGGAACAACGACTGCCACTTTACTCGCGCAATCCATTGTTAATTTGGGAATGAAAAATATTACCGCCGGAGCCAACCCGATGATTTTGAAGAACGGTATCGCTAAAGGAGTTGATGAGGTGGTGGCGGAGATCAAAAAAATGGCCAAACCGATCAAGGGTAAGAGCGAAATCAAACAGGTGGCGACCATTTCTGCGGCCGATGCCCAAATTGGTGAACTTATTGCCGAGGCTCTGGATAAAGTAGGGAAAGACGGGGTGGTAACTGTGGAAGAAGGGAAGGGTCTCTCGATGGAGATTGAATATAAAGAAGGGATGGAATTTGACAAGGGTTACGCCTCGGCTTATTTTGTCACTCTCCCCGAAAAAATGGAAGCCGAAGTTGAGGATCCGTATATTTTAATAACCGATAAAAAGATTTCCGCGATTGCGGACCTGTTGCCGTTTTTGGAAAACGCGGTAAAGGTGACTAAAAATCTGGTTATTATTGCTGATGAGATTGAGGGGGAAGCTTTGGCGACGTTAGTAGTTAACAAGCTGCGCGGAACATTTAATGTATTGGCGGTTAAGGCCCCGGGTTTTGGTGATCGCCGGAAAGCGATGCTTGAGGATATCGCGATTTTGACCGGCGGAATGGTTATTTCTGAAGATACCGGGCGAAAATTGGATTCGGTTAATTTAAACGATTGCGGAAAGGCGGCGAAGGTTTGGGCGGATAAAGACAAAACCAGAATAATTGGCGGGGCGGGAGACAAGACGGCCATCGAAGCGCGAGTTAAACAAATAAAGTTGGAGATGGATAATACTACTTCGGATTACGACAAGGAAAAATTGCAGGAAAGATTGGCGAAGTTGGCCGGCGGGGTGGCGGTTATTAATGTCGGGGCGGCTACAGAAGTGGAGCTTAAAGAAAAGAAAGAACGGGTTTTGGATGCGGTGGCAGCCACTAAAGCGGCGATAGAGGAGGGAATTGTCCCCGGCGGCGGAGTAACGCAGCTGCGGGCGCGAAAAGTTTTGCTTTCTCTGATTGAGAAGCTGGAGGTTGACGATGAAAAAACCGGGGTTAAGATATTGTACGACGCCCTTTCCATGCCGTTGCGGATGATCGCCCGAAACGCCGGAGCGGATGATGGTTGGGTTTTAAAAGAAGTGGAAAATAATAAAATTTCGGACTTTGGCTTTAACGCTTTAACTAATAATTTTGAATCCATGTTAACCGCGGGTGTTGTTGATCCGGCCAAAGTTACCCGCTCCGCTTTGCAGAACGGCGCGTCTGTTGCTGTCATGATTTTAACCACGGAGTGTTTGGTAACCGATATTCCCGAGAAAGAAAAAGCCACTCCCCAAATGCCCGGCGGCATGGGCGGGGGAATGGATTATTAGCCCCAATCATTTCGTCGGCGGTAGGTGACCCTCTGTTTAAATAAGTTTTCCCGCATACCACCTTCTTTTATAAACTTTTGTTTTAAAGCTTCGATTTGTTTATCCAATAAATAAGCGGTTCGTTGGCAAAGCATTATTAATAAATTTCCCGCTAATTCAGGAACGTGGGGGATATGGGGGTATTGGGGGATGTGAGGGTCAGGATTCTCCGTAACCCGCAAATCCCGTAATTCCCTCATTTTTGGTTCGTTTTTATCCCAAATTCGCAAATTATTTTGGCGAAGAAAATCACCGTAATCCTCGAGAAGTTCAAAAATTGATCCGCGGGCAACGCCTAACAATTTAATGTAACTTTCGAGACTTTCAACGGAGTAGCCCTCGACAATATTTTGTTTCCCCGATCGTGCGGCCTGGGTCATTTGATCCCTTTGGCGGAGAAATTCTTTTCCAAAATAATTTTTCTGACAAAATTCAAAGGTTAAATCACAAATAATTAAGGAGTACTGGTAAGTCAGAAGATATTTATACCCGGCTTGTTTATCCACAAAGAAAGTATAACATTAATGTTTAATTAACTTTCTGGCTAATTAAAAAACGACTGGTATACCGGTTTCAACTGCTCCAACTCCACTTATTGTTCCCAAGATGACACTTCCGGGAATTGTCATGTATTCTTGAATTTTTGCGGTTTGTTCGTTTACGTAAAGTCCGGCGACGCATATCCTCCACAAATTAATGTGACAAATGCAATAACTATTAACCTGTTTTCGTTAGGAACAAAAGCAGTATTTTCCTTTTCTACAGGGGGGGTAATTAGTTAAATCTTTATTTTTGGTTGCCATATCTATTTATTCACAAGTTCTGGCAATAAATAAGCGGGGTCAATAAGTTTTCCCTCGTGAAACAATTCCAGATGCAGGTGAGGGCCGGTGGAGAAGCCGGTGGAACCAACCGTGCCAATGACCGTTTGGACGGTAACTTGTTCTCCCATATTAACATGTATTTTAGAAAAATGGCCGTATAAAGATTTAAATCCGGCACCATGGTCAATAGTTATGTTGTTGCCATACCCAAACCAACTAAATTCGGCTTTTTCTACCCTTCCGTCCATGATAGGGTAAACCGGCGTTCCCGAAGAAGTGGCTAAGTCTGCCCCGGAGTGAAACCAGGAGAAACCGCGAGACAGAGCAAATCGTTCTACCGGTAGCCGGACAGTGATGTTAGTTTTGATTGGGCCGGAATTTATTTGTGGATTGGTGTTTATGACCGGAATGCCGCCAATATTAGCTGCTAATGTAAAGTTGGGAAGAGTGGCGGCAAAAAGGATAAAGCCTAAAACCGCACCGGTTAGTGTGCGACGGAGACTTTTGACACTTCGAATTTTAACAATTTTCTCTCCGAGCAAACTTTTTCCGGATCTTGTTAACCCAAAGATTTTTTTGATAGGCATAGAAAAAGACTCCCTTGCGGGAATCCACAAGGATTATAACATATAACTGTGTTAAAATCCAGTCATGGAGCCCAAGGAGGAAATAAGGCAAAAAATTGACATCGTTCAATTTATCGGGGAATACGTCCAGTTGAAAAAGGCCGGGCGGAATTTTAAAGCCTGTTGCCCTTTCCATACAGAAAAAACCCCCTCGTTTATGGTCTCACCCGACCGACAATCTTGGCATTGTTTTGGCGCTTGTCAAACCGGCGGCGACGTTTTTTCATTTTTAATGAAAATTGAAAATATGGATTTTCCGGAGGCGTTAAAAACCTTGGCTAATCGCGCCGGGGTAAGCTTGCCGACAAGTTTTAATTCTCAAGACGCTGATTTGCGAGAAAAAATATATAAAATAAATGGCCTTGCCAGCGAATATTACCGCTATATATTAACCAAACATGAAGTCGGGGAGGTGGCCCGAAATTATTTTGAAAAGCGCAAAATTACTAAGGAATCTATAGATTTATTTAAACTCGGATACGCCCCGCATTCCTGGGATTCACTGACAAAATTTTTAACCAAAAAAGGTTTTTTCCAGAAAGATATGGAGTTGGCCGGCCTTGTCTCCGTTTCCGACCGGGGCAAGGTTTTTGACCGGTTCCGTGGTCGGGTAATGTTTACTCTGTGCGATCATCGCAACAATGTTTTAGGATTTGCCGGTCGGCTTCTTGACCCGAACGCTAAAGAGGCAAAATATGTCAACACCGCCGAAACTCCGGTTTATATCAAAGGCAACACCCTTTATGGCCTTAACATTACCAAAGATGAAATAAGAAAAACCGGCAACGCGGTGGTCTGCGAAGGAGAGATTGACACGATTCAGGCGTATCAGGCGGGAACAAAAAATGTAGTGGCCATCAAGGGATCGGCTCTGACCGAGGCTCAAGTCGGGTTGTTGAAGAGATACGCGGAAAATGTCTTGCTGGCATTAGACGCGGACGCCGCCGGGGATGCCGCTGTTCATCGGGGGATTATGACCGCTGACGCCGCGGGTCTAAACATAAAAGTTGTGCAAATTCCCGACGGTAAAGATCCGGATGACTGCATTAAAAAAGATCCGTCCGTTTGGCACCGGGCAGTGGCCGAAGCAGTTCCCTTTTATGATTTTATCATTGATTCGGCAGCTAAAAAATTTAATCCGCAAACGGCTGAAGGAAAGAAGAAACTAATTACCGAAACGGCAAAATTTTTGGGGCCGATAGATAACGCGGTGGTTAGGGCCCATTATTTGAAAAAACTTTCCGCTCTCCTTGGTCTTGATGAAGAGGCGATTGCCACACAAATGGAGAAAGAATCCAGGAGTCAGAATCTAGTATCTAGGGAAGAAGCCGTCAAAGAGACGATTGAATTGAAACGACGGGATTATGTGGAGGAATATTTATTAGCGTTGTTGTTACAATCGGGAAATCCAAATGACTGGTTGATATTCATCAAAGATAAACTGTCGGCGGGCGATTTTAATAATTTTGCCAGGGGGAAAATCTACGACAATTTAACAGCTCTTGATAAGTTGCCGGAAGAGTTAAGGCCAATGGTGGATAAGTTATTTTTGATGGATTTAGGTGGTGTCATTGAGGACCAACAAAAAATGCTTGAAGAAATTTCCCGGATGGTCTGGAGTATCAAAGAACTAATTTTGCGGGAAAGATTGAACAGTGTTTCTCTGCAAATAAAACAAAAAGGCGAGGATGAAAAGTTGCAAAAAGAATTCTTGTCTTTAACTAATGAATTGCAAAAGCTGATAAAAGACCGCAAAATAATAACCAATGACGCTTGAGGATGTTGCCAAGGAGATAGTTGCTACCAATGGCGGGCCGTTTGGACCGGGTTTAAACGCCGTTCCGGGGGAAGGAAATCCGCACGCGCAAGTAATGTTTATCGGTGAGGCCCCCGGGTTTCATGAAAACGAACAGAAACGGCCGTTTGTGGGAGTTTCCGGGCAATTACTCCGAAAAACTATGATTGCCAATGGTTTTAACCCCGAGGAAGTGTTTATTACCAATATTATTAAATTCCGGCCGCCGGAAAACCGCGATCCCACGCCGCAGGAAATTGAATATTTTAAGCCGTTTTTGGATAAGCAGATTGAAATAATTAGTCCCAATGTAATCGTGACTGTGGGCCGGTTTTCAATGTATAAATTTTACGGCGAAGGTGTATCAATTGGAAAAATTCACGGCCAGCCGCGCAAGATCGGCAATTATTTTATTTTCCCGATGTTTCACCCCGCTGCCGCCCTCCGTGCCAGCGATGTCATGAAGTTGTTTGTTGACGATTTTGCCAAACTTCGCCAGTTTGTTGACAATTTAAACAAATCCGCTCAATCCGCCTCATCCGCCGAAACCCCAATTAAAATTACTCCTGAAAAACAATTGGAATTAATATAAAAGCAGGCCACTCGACAACATTATAGGATATGGTCATAAAATAGCGTTATGACTACGAGATCGGATTCAGAGAGAGTTCGAAGCCGGATCGAAGAATTGGTTGTGGTTGCGCAAACAGTTGGATAACTGTTGCTTTGGTGGGATGTCTTCTTTTAGCTGCTGATAAATCTGTCGGAATTGGTGGGGCTTTCAAAATTCCCTTTACTGATGTAAGTGTTAAAATTATGGGAGCGATCGGGGTTGGAAGTAAACTTGAGCAAACCTTTCCTGCGTATGGTACAGGACGTTCGGGATTAAATACTAGACCTGGTGATATTTTAAATCATAACCAAGCAATGATTATTGGGCCAATTGGAGCGGAAGATATTGTTTCTTTAGGGATTGATAAGGAAGCTCCTGGGTTCGATTTAATTCTTAATATTAAATAATAGAAGGATTCCGGGCGCGCTTGGCTTGTTAGAATGATGAGGGTAAATTGGCAGTTGAAATTTAGGAATTTTATGGTACACTCCAATCACTAAAATCTCCTGCAACGCCGCAAGGCCTTTGCAGGATTTTTATTTCTTCATATTTGTGTGATAATAAAGAAAGAAGATTGCTTCGCTAGCCTTCGGCGGCTCGCAATGACACGAAATGCAAAATAAACTAAAAATTATTTCTCTTGGCGGGGTGGCGGTTAATAAGAATATGTATGTTTATGAAACCGAAAAGGATATTGTCGTTGTGGACTGCGGAATTGCTTTTCCGACCGAGGACATGCCGGGCATCGATTTGATTATTCCCGACGTGTCTTATTTAAAGGGTAAAGAGAAAAAAATCCGAGGGATTTTTTTGACCCACGGGCATGAAGATCATCGCGGCGCGCTACCCTATATTTTACCCCAACTGCCAAAAGTCCCGGTTTACGGCACCAAATTAACTTTAGGTTTATCTAAAGTGCGAACCGATGAGTCAAGACTTACTGTTGATTGGAGAGAAACAAAATACAGTGAAGTGGTTAATGTTGGTGATTTTTCGGTTGAGTTTGTCCATGTCACTCATTCCATCCCCGACGCCTCATTTTTAATCATTAGAACCCCTCAGGGGATTATTGCTCACGCAGCGGATTACAAATTTGACTGGACCCCGGTGGATGGATTCCCCACGGATGTCCAACGAATTGCCCAAATTGGCAAAGAGGGGATTTTATGTTTGATGACTGACTGTTTACGGGTGGAAAAACCCGGTTACACTTTATCCGAAAAAAGAATCGAGGAAACCTTTAACCAGCAGGTCCAAAAGGTCCCGGGGAAAGTAATTATTACCACCCAATCCTCAAATATCAGCCGGATTCAGCAGGCGGTTGATGTGGCAAAAATTTATAACCGCAAAATTGTTTTTGCTGGACGGTCAATTGAGCAAAATGTCGAGGTGGCCGTCAAATTGGGCTATTTGTCCATGACCCCGGACATGGTAATTCGCTGGGATGAAATTGCCAAATACCCGGCTAACGCGATTATGGTTTTAGCGACTGGCTCGCAGGGACAGGATAATTCTGCTTTGTCTCGAATTGCCAATGGGGAACACAAAATAAAAATCGCCGACGGGGATTATGTTATTTTTTCGCAGGACCCGATACCCGGGAGCGAGTCGGCTGTTAATGACTTGATTAATTCTTTAATAAAAGGCGGCGCGGAAGTTTTTTATTCGGAAATTTTGGATGATTTGCATGTGTCCGGTCACGAAGCGGCTGATGGATTGCGGCTGATGTTGGCATTGACAAGACCCAAATTTGTCTGGCCGATCGGCGGGACGGTCCGTCATCTGAAACATTATGCGCGGTTGGCAAATGGTATGGGATATAAAAATGAAAACATTATTTTAATTGAAGACGGGGAAACGGTGGATTTTGAAAATGAAAAGTGGAAAAAAGGGGAAAAAGTGGCCGTTAAAAACATTTTAATTGACGGGTTAGGAATTGGTGATGTGGGAACCGTTGTTTTGCGCGACCGGCGGACAATGGCCGCCGACGGCATTGTTTTGGTCGTTATCCCTATTGAAAAAGCCACCGGGGAAATGGTCGGGGACGTGGATATTGTATCCCGGGGATTTGTTTACATGAAGGAGTCTGACGAATTGATCGGGGAAGCTAAAGAGGTGGTCAGAAAGGCTCTATCTGATCATCAACGGGAGATGACGAATTTTGGTTACCTTCGCAGGTTGATTACAGATGAACTGGAAAAATTTTTCTTCGCTTCGACCCGCCGCCGCCCCTTGATCCTCCCAACGGTGATGGAAATTTAATTCCCCATCGTGCTACAATGGTTGGTATATGGCAAGAGGAAGGCGGCCGGCATTTAAATTAAAGTTAAAAAAACAGACGGTGTATTCAATGGTGGCGATCGGTTTAGCGGCGGGGGCGGCCCTGTCTGCCATTTCCTTATTTTCTCCCCGTGGCGGAGCGCTTTTGAAAATAAATACTGTAATTAACACCTATTTTGGTTGGACGGCGGTTATTTTCCCGGCCATTTTACTTTTGACCGCCGCCCTGGTTTCTCAGATTAAGGCCAGTTTTGCCAAGATGAATTTTGTAGCCGGGATAATTATTATTTGGTTGTCCATTGCCGGTATAACAACAGCAGGGATCGTAGGTTTTGAAGTTTGGAAATTTATCGAAATTATTTTTCCGATTGGCTTTTTAGTTTTGTTAATTTTATTTTTCGGAATGCTTTTCGGGGCTTCGATTGCCTTTAATATATCTATTGGTGATTGGATAAATAAAGTTATTACCGCGGCAACACATATTTTTAAAGCCTTTAAAAGTTTCTTTACCTTTAATTTTAAAAAGAAGCCGGAGATGATTAAGGACGCGCAAGTAAACAGGGAGCAGTCGATAGCGGTTAAACCGGTTGTTCAGACTTCCGTTCCGATGGTTAAACCCATTCAAAACGAGTTGATGACGGCACAAAATGAAAATAATGGGGGAGCGGTAACGTTGTGGGAATATCCCCCGCTGGATTTATTGTCCGACTCCCCTATTGGCCAAGCCGATCGCGGTGACCCAAACCATTACGCTAATGTTATCGAGAAAACTTTGGATTCCTTTGGAATTACGGCCAAAGTGGCGGAAGTAAATAAAGGCCCGGCAGTGACTCAATACGCTCTGGAAATTGCCCAAGGAACCAAAATTGCGAAAATAACTTCCCTGCAAAACGATCTTGCCTTGGCCTTGGCTGCCCCAACGGGTCAGATAAGAATTGAGGCACCGATTCCCGGCCGGTCGTTGGTGGGGATTGAAATTCCCAATCGCAGTCCGGAATTCGTTCCCATTCGGAAAATTTTGGAAGCTGATTTGATGCAAAATGCCAAGTCGAAATTGACGGTGGCCCTTGGGCTTGACGTCTCTGGACGGCCAGTAGTCGCGGACATCGGTAAAATGCCCCATGTTTTAGTAGCCGGAGCGACCGGTTCCGGAAAATCGATCTGTATCAATGCTTTTATCACCTCCCTCCTGTTCCGGAATTCTCCATCAGAATTGAAACTTATCATGATTGATCCAAAACGGGTGGAATTAACGCTCTACAATGGCATCCCTCATTTGCTGACTCCGGTAATTGTCGATCTGGAGAAAATCCTTTCCGCTCTCAAGTGGTCGCTCTCCGAGATGGATCGGCGGTATAAATTATTCGCGGCCAACGGGGTGAGAAATATTGACAGTTTTAACGAATTGTCCGGTTTTCAGGCTCTTCCTTACATTGTAATTTTTATTGATGAGCTGGCGGAAATTATGTTATTTGCCCCGGTGGAGGTCGAGGATGCCATCTGCCGGATTGCCCAGTTGGCCAGGGCTACCGGGATTCATTTAATTGTTTCAACCCAGCGGCCCTCGGTTGATGTAATAACAGGGCTTATTAAGGCCAATATTTCCTGCCGGATCGCTTTTAACGTGACCTCAATGATTGATTCCCGGGTCATAATCGACACTCCCGGCGCGGAAAAATTGCTGGGCAAAGGAGATATGCTCTATATTCCGCCGGACCAGAGCAAGCCGTCGCGGATTCAGGGAGCCTTTGTGTCGGAAAAGGAAGTTAACGGTTTGGTTTCTTTCTTAAAAGATAAAGGCGGGCCGGCGCAATATTCCGAAGAAGTGACAGCGATGCCGATTTTGACGAAGTTTAGCGGCAGCAATTCTTCATCCGGAGCTGGTGGCGATCCGTTGACGGAACAGGCAATCAGGCTGGTTTGCCAGTTTGACAAAGCCTCGGCTTCGTTATTGCAAAGAAAATTATCTGTCGGTTATGCCCGGGCGGCGCGGATTTTGGATCAACTGCAGGAAATGGGTATTGTGGGTCCGGCCGAGGGATCAAAACCCCGTGACGTGCTAATTAGAAATGCGGACGAGTACTTTCAAAACCAAACTGTCCCGCAACAATGACCACCGTTGGAGAAATCTTAAAAAATAAGAGATTAGAGAAAAAATTAAGTATATCTGACGTGGAGAAAGCCATAAAGGTCAGAGGTAAGTTTGTTGAGGCAATAGAAAACAATAAGTTTGGCGAGTTGCCCCCCCCGACTTTTACTCGCGGATTCATCAAAAACTACGCATTTTTTTTGGATCTCCCAGCCGAGCAGATTTTGGCTTTTTACCGCCGGCAGGAAAATTTGCAGAAAGAGAAAATTCTTCCCGCGATCGCGCCGAATTTCCGTCAAAATTTTACTGTTACTCCCCAACTGATGACGATTGTTTCCGTTGCCGCGATGATTTTTTTATTTTTCGGCTATCTCTTTTTTCAATATCAGGCCTATTCGGGCGCCCCAAAGATCGAGGTGGTTTCGCCGGCAGATTACCTGATTATGAAATCTTCTCCCGTTGCGGTGTCCGGCCGAACCGACCCCCAATCAATTCTTAAGATAAATGATCAGATGGTGCCGGTTTCCGTCGCCGGGGAATTCGATTTAAAAATTGATCTTTCGCCGGGTCTCAACGTTTTTACTTTCGTGGTTTCCAACAAGTTCAATAAAGAAACTAAAGTCGTGCGTCATGTGAGACTTGAAAGTCCTTAAAAAATCTTTTACCATGGAGGGGTGATTGATTTTAACCAACTGATCCTAGGCTTGGTTTTGGTAACTTTGACGGTTATGTTGAGTTTAATTGGTTATCAAACGGCCAAAGTTCTTCAGGAATTCAGGAAAACAATTGAAAAAATGAATAAAGTTTTGGATGATACCGGCACAATTTCCGAGTCCATTTCCAAACCAGTAAATCTAATATCGATGTTTTTGCAGAAGAAAATCGCTTAATATGTGTGATAATAAAAAAGGATCGGGTTTTGCCGTTGGATTATTGGTAGGTAGCGCCGTCGGTGCCGCAGCCGCGTTGCTTTTCGGCACTAAAAAGGGCAAGGAATTGCGGGACAAAATTAGAAAACAATATCCGGAAATTTTTGACGGTTTGTCAGATAGTCTAGACAAAGTTAAGGAAGAAGTTGAGGATAAGGCTGAAGAAATTAAAGATGAAATCACCACGCAACTGAAACCCCTAAAAAAGAGATTTATCAAAAACGGCCGCAAACTCTAGTTCTCACGGTAGTGGAAGAGGCTCGCTTTTACGTTTGGTCCCGACAATATCAGGATGTCTCTCATACAAGCCAGCTTTTTCCCAAATCCCGTCTAAAACTACTCCAGGCACAGGTCGCTTGAATTGGTTTCCCCATTTGTCAAGTATTCTAAGGAATTCACTGCCAACTGGTGACAGTCCCCCTCGCGTTTGTCCTTTATCATCTTCTCCCATTTATTCTCTTTTTTCACCCCCCTTTGGGTCTATTCTCTCTCTCTCTCTGCTTTATTTGTCAAGTTTCATTTGTTAAAATCCAAATATGACTCATTTGGAACTTCGAAAATTGTTTTTGGGATTTTGGAAAGGGAAAGAGCATACAGTTATTCCGTCAGCCGGGATTGTGCCGGAGAATGACCCCTCGACCTTGTTTACCGGTTCAGGAATGCAACCATTAATCCCCTATCTTTTGGGACAGCAGCATCCATTGGGGGCAAGATTGGTTAATATTCAAAAGTGTTTTCGGGGTCAGGACATTGAAGAAGTTGGAGATAACCGTCACGATTCATTTTTTGAGATGATGGGCAACTGGTCGCTTGGCGATTATTTCAAAAAGGAACAGTTAGCTTGGTATTTTGAGTTTTTAACTAAAGTTTTAGGGTTTGACAAAAATAAATTATATATGACCTGTTTTGAGGGAAGCAGTGAAGCTCCCAAAGACACCGAGTCTTATGAAATTTGGAAATCTCTTGGGGTGGACAAAGATCATATTTATTTTTACGGTGTCAAGAAAAACTGGTGGTCGCGGTCGGGTACGCCGGAACAAATGCCGGTTGGGGAAATCGGCGGGCCGGACAGTGAGGTTTTTTATGACTTTAAAACACCGGCCCATGATGGCTGTCATCCCAATTGTGATTGTGGAAGATTTTTAGAAATCGGCAACTCCGTTTTTATTCAGTATCAAAAACAGCCCGATGGCAGTTTTACGGAATTAAGGCAGAAAAATGTTGATTTTGGTGGCGGATTAGAACGAACCCTCGCGGCTCTAAACAACGACCCGGATATTTTTAAGACGGATGTTTTTACTACGATAATTCGAAATATCGAAGTAAAAAGCAATTTAGAGTATGGGATTTCGGAAGAGATTAACAGGAGTTTCAGGGTTATTGCTGACCATATCAAAGCGGCGGTTTTTCTTATCGATGCCGGAGTTATCCCGTCAAATAAAGATCGCGGATATATTCTCCGGCGATTAATTCGCCGGGCGGTTCGGTTTGGAAATTTAATTGGAATTAAAAATAATTATTTAGCCGGTGTTGCAAAATCTGTGATTGAAACCTACAAAGAACCGTACCCTGAGCTTATAAGTTTTAATTTTAAAATTTTGGAGGACGAGGAAATAAAATTTAGAAAAACTTTGGAGGCAGGTCTTAAGGAACTTGGCAAAATGGGGAAAAGTATCACGGGAAAAGAAGCCTTTTATTTATACGAGACTTTTGGCTTCCCTCGGGAGCTTATTGAGGAGGAATTGGGGGTGGATATAAAAGCGGAGTTTGAGAGGGAGAACAGAAAACATCAGGAGTTATCCCGAACGGCGGCGGCGGGGAAGTTTAAAGGGGGGTTGGCGGACCAATCGGAGATGGTGACCAAATATCATACCGCCACTCATTTATTACAGGCGGCTTTAAGAATAGTTTTGGGGGAATCGGTTCGTCAGGAAGGGTCGAATTTAACGGCGGAACGATTGCGCTTTGACTTTTCGTACAGTCAAAAATTAACTGAAGACGAAGTAAATAAGATTCAGGAATTAGTGAACAGTCAAATTAAAGCGAATTTAACAAGAAAAGTTGAGACGATGAGTTATGACGAGGCGGTAAAAACCGGGGCGATGGCTTTTTTTAAGGAAAAATATCCGGAAAAGGTGACGGTTTACAGTTTTGGGGATTTTTCCCGGGAGATTTGCGGCGGCCCGCATGTGGAAAACACCGGAGTTTTAGGAAAATTTGAAATTTATAAACAAGAATCCGTGTCGTCTGGGGTAAGGAGAATTTATGGAAAGTTAATTTAATTTTCTTCCAAAATCAGATTAGAATAACCTGATGTTTCCTCCTTTTCTGTTTCTAAAAATAATCTGTAAGATTCGTAATCCTTAGTTGCAGGATGACTTCCTGCATGGAGGACTTGCAAAAGAGGGTAAAAAACACTAACATGGTTTTATGGATTTGAAGGCCTTCTTGGCTTTTGGGCGAAAGAAAGAGCCTGAGAAAAAATTTTTGGCTTTGCGGGTAGGGTCGCAAAGCCTGACCGGAGTTGTTTGGATGGTTGTCGCCGGCAAAGTTGAACTGGGGAAGCTCGAATGCCAGGAGCTGCCTTCAGTCAAAGAGGAAGATTTTTTGTCGGTGGCGGATAAAGTAGTTTCCAGCGTCACAGCGGAAATCGTTCCCGAACCCAAGGAAGTCTTGTTTGGTTTGCCTTCGGATTGGGTTTTTGACGGTAAAATCGCCGATCAGTATTTGGCAACGCTTCGTAAAATCAGCAAAGATCTTGGACTTGTTCCACTGGGTTTTGTGGTCTTACCGGAAGCCATTGCCAATTATTATAAAGAACTGGAAAGCACTCCTTTGACGGCGATACTTGTTGGTATAGAAGTTTCTAAATTATTCGTAACTTTGGCTCGGGCAGGAAAAATAATTAAAACCGAAGTTGTGGAGGTTGTTGACAGCTCAAACCTTAATACCTTAATTGAAGAGGCGCTTAAAAAATTTGTGGATGTTGAAGTTTTGCCTTCAAGAATTCTGATTTATGACGGGGGTGAGGATCTTGAAGTCTTAAAAAATCAGATACTGTCTTATCCTTGGACCCAAAAATTACAGTTTTTACATTATCCAAAAGTCGAAACAGTAGTGGATACCGAAGTGGCCAGGGCTGTGGCTGTTGCCGGAGGTACGGAAATGGGAGGAGCTATTGAACCAGTGAATAGTGAGCAGTCAGCGGTGAACAGTTCGGTAGAAAACGTGGTCCCTGTGGTGGATACCGGTTTTGTTGTGGAAAAAGACATTGCCGGTGAAATTCAAAATTCGAAATTCAAAATTCAAAACTTTAAGTTACCGGATCTAAAAATAAAGTTGCCGAATCTACCAAATTTTTCTAAAAAAATTCCATTATTTATTGGTGCTCTGATTATTGGTCTGTTAATTATCGGTTTTGCCGGCTACTTCGCCCTGACTAACATGGTTTTAAAAAATCAACTGGTGATAACCGTTGACCCAAAAATTCTTGAGGGGCAAAGGGATATTATGGTAGTGACTTCGGGGGAAATAAGCGACGCTGACCCAAAGATTTTGGCTTCGAAAATTGAAGTTGAGGAATCCGGAACCAAACGGGGTGTCGTTACCGGCAAAAAGCTAGTTGGGGAAAAAGCCAAAGGAGCAATAGCTATTTATGGAACGACCATGGGTCGAACTTTTGCGGCCGGGACTGCTGTTACCAATGGCAACCTTAAATTTTTGATGGATTCCGGAGTAACTGTGGCTTCGGGGAGCGCCGCTTCCCCCGCTTCAGCGACTGTAAATGTAACAGCTGCGGGGATTGGAGAGAGTTTTAATCTTGGCGCCGGCACTCTTTTTGAGGTTGGGGATTACCCCCAGAGTTCGTTTCAGGGTAAAAATGAGGCGGCTTTTACCGGCGGATCGAGTCGGCAGGTAATGGTTGTGACTAAAACGGACCAGGAGCGTCTCGCGGCGACCCTCTCTGCGGAGTTAACGGCTAAAGGACTGGAGAATCTCAAAACCCAACTTGGTACCGGTCAAAATTTTTTGGACAAGGCCGTCACTACTGCGGTTATTAGCAAAAAGTTTGATAAAGAGGTGGAGGCGGAAGCAGAAAGCGTCGGGTTAACCATGGCCGTCAAGCTGACGGGAGTAACCGTTGACGAAAAACAACTGATGGCCAAGATGGGCAATCTTCTGGCGCCGGAAATTCCTCCTGATTTTGACTTTGATATTTCCCGGGCTACACTGGAAATTGTCGGCAGTAAAACAGATAAAGAGGGAAGCATTATTTTAACTACCAAATTGGCAGCCAAACTGATGCCAAAAATCGACCGGACAAAAATTGTAGCCGATTTAGCCGGAAAAGGAATTGGGGTCGCAGGTACATATTTACAGACTTTACCGCAGTATATTAGCCATAACATTTTGACCACTCCGGCCTTTCTTTCCGGTTTGCGGCTGTTTTCTCCCAACCCCAAAAACATCACGGTGGAAATTATTACCAAATGATTTTATACTGGGAGCATGGCTTTATACCGTTATCTAAAAAAACCGCCACCGGAAAAAATTGTCCTTGAGGTCCAAGTTCCTAAACGAGGCATTTCCCTGTCGTTTGCGGCTTTATTTTCTCTTGCCGGCATTTTTATGATCACCTCCGTTATTTGGCCGGTTTTACAGTGGTCGCTATTTTATCTTCCTAAACAGCCGGCGGAAAAATTTGTGTCTCCGGTCCCAAAATTCGCCTCTCCTGTTTTAGCCCAAAATTCTCTGGAATATACCGATTGGATGCCGAAAAACCAAAAAATAATAAGTCAAAAAATCAATTATTTCATATCAATTCCAAAATTAAAAATAACTAAGGCCCTCGTGGAGTACGGCGGTACGGATTTGAAGGAGTATTTGATCGGCTGGGCCGACAGCCCGTTACCCGGCCGGCCGGGAAATAATATTGTCTTCGGTCATTCGGCCCTACCAACCTTTTACGATGCGAGAAATTATCATACCATTTTTACCTATCTGCCGTCTTTAAAAAAAGGGGATGAAATTCTGGTTGATTATGACGGCGTGGCTTACAAATATGAGATTTTTGATTTACAAACGGTCGATCCCGAAGATTTTTCCATTCTTGAACAGCGTTTCGACGACTCTTACTTAACCCTTGTTACCTGCGTCCCCCCCGGCACCTATTGGAAACGTTTAATGGTTCGGGCGAGGGTGACGAAGTTTTAAAAATGATTATTGCCATTGATTATGGGTTGAAAAAGTGCGGGTTGGCGGTAAGCTATGAGGGAAAATTGGCCGAGCCGTTAAAAATAATAAAAACAGCGAATTTAAAAAAAGAAATTGAGAGATTAAAACCCGATAAAATTATTGTTGGCGATTCAAAATTTGCTAAAGACATAGAAAATATGTTAGGATGTAAAGTAGAGTTTGTGGATGAGTCGCTGTCTACGGTTGAGGCGCAGGGAATAAGTAAAAAGCCTGATGATGCCATTGCAGCGGCAATAATTCTGCAACGTTATTTAGATGTTTAAAAATATTATTTCACCGGTTCAAGCCTGGCTTCTGTCCCAGGGAAAGTGCGTGGGGTGCGGTATGCCGCTCTCTAAAGGAGAGGTTAACGGCGATCGCGTTACCTGCAAATGCCGCCGGATTTATATCCGAGAGAAAACCGGGGCGTACCGGCGGGCGAAACTGGACGAAGTATAGAATCAATGAAAAAGGCAGTTGTGGCTTTGGTTGTTTTTTTGGCTCTCGGCGCGGCGGGCTTGGTTTGGTGGAGACAGTCGCTTCTTCCCGTATCCCAAAAATCTTCGGTAATATCATTTACGATTAAAAAGGGTGAAGATATTAGAACCATTTCCAAAAGATTGAAAGAAGAGGGTTTGGTTCGCGATCAGATAGCTTTTTTTCTTTTGATAAAGAAGTTAGGTTTGGAAACCAGAATTCAGGCCGGAAGTTACAGACTGTCACCGTCAATGGCTGTGGAGGAAATTGCCAATAAGTTGACAGTGGGGATGGAAGATGTGTGGGTCACGATTCCCGAGGGTTGGCGGATTGAGGAAATTAAAGAATTTCTGGTAAGTAAAAATATTAACGAATTCAAAACGCCTGTTACCGAAGGAAAATATTTTCCCGACACCTACCTTGTTCCCAAAGAGATTACCGGTGATGATTTTTTGCAATTAATGCAGGAAAATTTTGCCAAAAGAGTTAAGTTCCCGGTGACCGAAGATCAGTTAATTATTGCCTCGATGATTGAACGGGAAGCACAAAATGAGATGGACCGTCCCTTGGTTGCCTCGGTAATTTATAACCGTTTAAAAAATAAGATGGCCTTAGATATTGATGCCACGGCTCAATATGCTATCGGGAAAACTAAAGAAAACGGTTGGTGGAAAAAAGATTTGACTTTGGACGATTTAAAATTTAAATCGTCCTACAACACGTATTTAAATCCCGGTTTGCCTCCCGGCCCGATTTGCAATCCGGGACTGTCGTCAATCAACGCCGCCCTCAACCCGGCCGATTCGCCGTATTATTTTTACATCTCCGACCTTTCCGGTAAAATGTACTACGCCAAAACCCTCCTCGAGCACAATCGGAATATCGCAAAGTATTTGAAGAAATGATTTCTGATTTAAACAAATTAGCCGCAGAAATAATTGAACAAAATCAATATTTGTCTTTGGCGTCTTGTGGGGGGGGGCAATTCGTGGATTTCTCCGGTAGCATATGCTTTTGATGAAAAATTTAATTTTTATTTTGCCTCACTCCCCGATTCCTTGCATATAAAAAATATTTCCAAAAACAAAAAAGTCGCATTCGCTATTTTTAACAGCCATCAAAATTGGGGGGAAGAGGTTGGGTTACAAATTAAAGGGGTTTGCGAGAAAGCAAAATTGATCGAGTATCCTAAAATAATTAAACTTTATTTTGGCCGGAAGTATCCGTTTGGCGATGTCAATAAATACGGCACGGCTTTTAAAAAATTATTGCAAGCAAAAATTTATTTTTTCTACAAAATCATCCCTGTTAAATTTTGGCTGAACGATCCCAACTCCGAAACCGATCGGCGTCTTGAGGTAAAGCCGTAATTGCAGGATGACATCCGGCAATCATTGATAAAAATATAGCACGTGCACGTAATTTATCAATTGATCAAATTTAATTTATAATTTAGGATTTTTAGCAAGTGGAAAAGAACGGGGAATGTAGGAGAAGTAAAAGGTCAGAAAAATTGCCAGTTGCAAGAGGGAAGAGATATAGTATAATAGCCGGTGAGTTAATACATTTTGATAGGCGTACTGATTTTGTACGCTTTTGTTTGTCGCCATTGCGACCGCTTATTAACTTAAATTGGGAAATGTCAAAAAAAGCCGCCGCCGACGCCGATTTTGAGCCTTTGATTAGTTCTGCTGTGCCCCGCGAATACTGGGGGAGAACTTTTTCTGATGTTCCCCAAATAGATTTTGTTGGTTCCCACAAAGAGTCTTACAACGAATTCTTAACCAAAGGTATAGATACCCTGCTTTCGGAAATTACCCCCGTCGAGGATTTTACCGGCAAGAACTGGGTTCTGTCTTTTGGGCAACACAATTTTGGGGCGCCAAAACTTACTTCCGCCATCTGTTTGGCTAAAGGCCTGACGTACCACATGCCCCTGAAAGTTACGGCGACACTGACTAATAAACAAACCGGGGAAAAAACCACCCAAGATGTCTTTATGGGAGACATTCCCGTAATGACGCCACAGGGAACTTTTGTTATCAATGGTATCGAGCGGTGTGTTATTAACCAGCTGGTTCGGTCTCCCGGGGTTTATTTTCTTGGCGACGTTGATCCGGCGACCGGCCGGATGTTATATTTTGCCGAAGTCCGGCCGATGCGCGGTTGCTGGTTGGAATTCCAAATTTCTCGTGGCAATGTTGTTTCCGTTCGGATTGACCGGAGACGCAAATTTCCCATAACTACTTTTTTACGGGCGTTAGGTTACGGTAGCAATGAAGAAATTTCGAAAATTTTAGCCCCTGTTTTGGAGGCTAAGCCGGAAACGGCCGCCTATTTAGAAGCCACTTTTAAAAAAGATCCGACTCACGGTTCGGCTGAAGCGACAATGGAGATTTACAAAAAAATGCGTCCCGGTGAGCCAGCCGTTTTAGAAACCGCCCAGGAATTTTTACATAATTTATTTTTTAATAACCGCCGGTACAATCTCGGCAAAGTCGGGCGGTATAAAATCAATAAACGGTTGGGGCTTAAAGCGGAAAATAAGGAAGAAAATTGGGTTTTGACCCGCGAGGATGTTTTGGAAACGGTTAAATATCTCATATTTTTACAGGTGGGGGTAGGGGAGGTTGATGATATTGATCATCTGGCTAATCGGCGGCTGCGCCGCGTCGGCGAATTGGTCGGCCAAGCCGCATTCCGGGTGGGACTGCTACGACTGGAGCGGGCGATTAAAGAGCGAATGTCTATGCTTGATGTTAAAGCCGGCAAAGCCATGCCTAATCAAGTGGTTAACGCCCGGCCGATAATTTCCGCTATCAACGAGTTTTTCCGTACTTCACAGCTTTCCTCTATTTTAGACCAGACGAATTTGTTGTCAGAAGTGGATAATTTACGCAAGCTGTCGGTTATGGGAACCGGGGGAATTTCCCGCGAGCGGGCCAGTTTTTCCATTCGCGATATTAATGCCAGCCAATACTCGAGAATCTGTCCGGTTAAAAGTCCGGAAGGGCCCAACATCGGTCTGGTCACTTTTTTATCACTTTACACCAAAATTGACGAGTTCGGGTTTTTACTTGCTCCCTACAGAGACATTAAGACCGGAAAAATTGTTTATTTTGCCGCTGACGACGAGCGCAATTACAAAATAACTCACGCCGGAGCCGATCTTAGGGAGGAGCGGATTCCCGTTAGGTATAAAGGTGAATTTATCGAAGTTTCGGCTTCGGAGGTTGAATATATTGATGTAACTCCCCAACAGGTTGTGGGGACAGCTGCCGCTCTGATTCCGTTTCTGGCCCATGATGATGGAATCCGGGCTCTGATGGGGTCAAATATGCAAGCCCAATCGGTTCCTTTGATTTCACCGCAGACTCCGGTGGTCGGTACCGGAATCGAGAAAGAAATTTCTTCGGCGATGGGCTGGTCAGTTTTTGCTGAGACCGCCGGAATTGTGGATTATGCTGATGCCAATAAAGTTGTCGTTAAAACGGACAAAGGGGAAAAGTTGAATTATCAAACAGTTAAGTTTAAACGGACCAACCCAAATGGTACCTGTTATAACCAGAAAGTTACAGTTAAAACCGGGGAAAAAGTCAAAAAGGGACAAGTTTTGATTGACGGGCCGTCAACAGATGGCGGGGAACTTTCCTTGGGAACTAATTTGACCATTGCCTATATGCACTATGATGGATATGGTTATGAGGATGCCATCGTTATTTCGGACAGAGTAGTTAAAGATGACGCCCTGACGAGCGTTCATATCGAAGAATATGTGGCCGAAGTGGTTGATACCAAACTTGGCCCGGAGGAACTAACCCGGGATATTCCCAACGTCGGTGAAGCGGAACTTGGCAATCTTGATGAGAGCGGAATCGTTGTTGTCGGAACGGAAGTGGGACCGAATGATATCTTGGTTGGTAAGATCCAGCCAAAGGGTGAGACAGAACTTTCGGCGGAAGAGAGATTGTTGCGGGCGATTTTTGGTGAAAAAGCCCGGGAGGTGCGGGACACCTCACTGCGGATGCCGCACGGCGAATCCGGGACGGTTATTGAGATTACTGTTTTGGACAAGGAAAAAGGTGATGAATTGACGCCGGGAGTCAACAAATTAGTGAAAGTCAAGGTCGCGGAAATAAGAAAGATTGAAGTTGGGGATAAGGTGAAAGGACGGCATGGCAACAAGGGAGTAATTTCCAAAATCGTGCCGGCCGCGGATATGCCGTACCTGGAAAACGGCCAGCCGGTGGATATTATTATTTCCCCACTTTCTGTTCTGGGTCGGATGAATCTTGGACAGATTTTGGAAGCCCATCTTGGCTGGGCAATGAAAAGAACCGGCCGGAAGGTGGCCGTGCCGGTTTTTGAGCCGGTATCGGAAGACAAAATAATCAAATCCTTAACCGATGCCGGTTTGCCGGCTGACGGCAAGGTCACCGTTTATGATGGTCGGACCGGATTGCCTTTTGAACAAAAAGTGGTGGTAGGCAGTTCCTATATTCTGAAACTGCATCACATGGTTGAGGACAAAATCCATGCCCGATCAACAGGCCCGTACTCTCTGGTAACCCAACAGCCACTTGGAGGGAAAGCGAGAATGGGTGGTCAGCGGTTGGGGGAGATGGAGGTTTGGGCTCTAGAGTCGCACCGCGCCGCCTATACTTTGCAGGAAATGCTGACAATAAAATCTGATGATATTGTTGGCCGGGCCAAAGCCTTTGAGGCGATTGTTAAGGGGGTAGACATTGTCCAAACAACAGTCCCGGAGTCGTTTAAAGTTTTAGTTAAAGAGTTGCAAAGTCTGGGCTTGAATATTATTCCGGTGGGGACAGTTCAAACTCAAACAACTCAACAGATCGTTGATGAAAACACTCAAAAAGAAGCCAAACAGCTGGAACAGGAATTAGAAGCTACCGTTATCGAGACCGAAGATATAAAATCCGATGGTCCGATGGAGATTGAGGAGGTTCATGAATAACGCAGACGACAAACAGGTTGTTGATTTGATCAACAACGTCATAGATTTTCAGGGATTGAAATTACAGCTGGCATCGCCGGAAGTTATCAAAGCTCTGTCCCACGGTGAGGTAACCAAGCCGGAGACTATTAACTACCGGACGTTGCGGGCGGAAAAGGACGGGTTGTTTTCCGAAACAATCTTCGGTCCGTCAAAGGACTGGGAATGTTATTGCGGCAAGTATAAAAGAATCAGGTATCGCGGCATTATTTGTGACAAATGTGGTGTTGAAGTCACTCAAAGTAAAGTGCGGCGCGAGCGGATGGGTCACATTACTTTGGCGGTTCCCTGCGCGCATGTCTGGTATTTCAAAGGCGTACCTTCCAAAATTTCCCTGCTTTTGGACGTTCCCTCAAGATCGTTGGAGAACGTTATTTATTTTGCCTCTTATTTGGTTTTAGCTGTTGAAGAAGACAAAAAAGAGGATGTCTTGAAAAAGTTAAAGGTGACGATGGAAGAACGCAAAGAATCTCTGATTAAAGATTATGAAAAAAAAGTGATCGAAGAGGAAAAACAAGCGACGGAAAAAGTTAAAGACGTCGAAGATAAACTGAAAACCAAGGAGCAGGTGGAAATTGCCGTTGAGGAAATCCGGGTGGGGAGCAAGCAACGGTTGATGCGGTTAAATGAACAAAAAACTTCAGAGTTAGCCCGGCTTGATGAGATTTATAAAATGCTCAACGAGCTGGTAAAAGGAATTCGTCCTTTGACGCAGCTGACGGAGGAAGAGTATTTGAAATTGGATGAATATAACGCCGCAAACTTTATTCGGGTGGGCATGGGAGCAGAGGCAATTTTTGAAGTTTTACAAGGTTTGAATCTTGATAAAATGGCGGCCGATCTGCGTCAAGAAGTGTCTGAGGTGACGGGGGCCCGGTACCTCAAAGCTACCAAGAGACTGAGAGTTGTTGATGGTTTGAGACGAACCGGGGTCAAGTCGGAGTGGATGATTCTCTCAATTTTGCCGGTCTTACCTCCGGATTTGCGGCCGATGGTGCAGCTTTCCGGCGGCCGGTTTGCCACTTCAGATCTTAACGACCTTTACAGAAGAGTCATTAACCGGAATAACCGCCTTAAACACTTAATCAATCTCGGGGCTCCGGAAATAATTTTAAGAAACGAGAAGCGGATGTTGCAGGAAGCGGTTGACGCCTTGATAGACGCTTCCCAGAGACCCACTTCCCGGGCGGCCTCTCAGGAGCTTAAATCGCTCTCGGATATGTTGCGTGGCAAAACAGGACGATTCCGGCAAAATTTACTGGGTAAGCGAGTAGATTATTCTGGCCGGTCGGTTATTATCGTCGGCCCTCATCTGAAACTTAACCAGTGTGGTTTGCCCAAAGAGATGGCTCTAGAAATGTTTAAACCCTTTGTCCTTAGGGAACTGATTGTCCGGGGTTTGGCCCCAAACGTAAAATCAGCCAAGGCGGTCTTGGAGAAGAGAATACCGGAGGTTTTTGATATTCTGGAAGAAATTACCAAAGATCATCCGGTTTTATTAAACCGCGCTCCTACGCTGCACAAACTCGGAATTCAGGCTTTTTACCCGGTCCTGATTGAGGGCTCGGCGATTCAGCTGCACCCATTAGTTTGTTCCGGATTTAATGCCGATTTTGACGGTGATCAAATGGCTGTCCATGTTCCTTTATCTAACGCTGCCAAAGAGGAAGCTAAAAACCTGATGATGACTGAGCATAATTTATTGAAACCGGCTGACGGCTCCCCAGTCGTTTCTCCAAACAAAGAGATGGTTTTGGGAACTTATTTGTATACTTACGTTGACGAAACAATGCCGGTATGCCCCTCTGTTTTTGCTGATTTTTCTGATGTAGTCTTGGCCTACCAGGCAAGAAAAATATCTATGCGGCAAAAAATAAAAGTTCGGCATCGGGGACAAATTTTAGAAACTACGGCCGGAAGAATTTTATTTAATGAATTACTGCCGGAGAGTTTGCAGTTCGTCAACGAGACGATGTCTTCCTCCCAGATTAAGAAATTGTTGGGCCGGGCACTTGCGGTTTGCAGCAACGCCCAGGTTGCCCAACTGGTGGATAATCTTAAGGAGTTTGGCTTTTCCGGATCAACAAAGTCCGGAATCTCCGTCGGTATTTTTGACCTGGTAATGTCCGAAGATAAAGAAGCCTTGATTACCCAGTCGGAGATAAAAGATTCGGAAATCGAGGGCAACTATCAGGACGGATTGATTACTCTCGAGGAAATGCGCCGATTGTCTGTTGAGAATTGGATTGAAGCCGCGGATAAGATAACGGATCTTACTTGGAATAAATATCCGGAATCTAATCCTGTCAAACAATTAATTTTATCCGGGGGAACAAGGGCAAGCCGGGACACAATAAAGCAAATTTCCGGGATGCGGGGCTTGATGACTGACCCGACTGGAAAAATTGTCCCGATGCCGACTAAGTCGAATTTCAGAAAAGGGCTGTCCGTTTTTGAGTATGTGACCGGCACCCGGGGCTCAAGAAAGGGATTGGCGGATACAGCGCTCCGGACTGCCGATGCCGGGTATTTAACCCGACGTTTGGTTGATGTTTCTCACAATGTTATCATTCGGGAACAGGATTGTAAAACAACGGAAGGCGTCGAAGTTTTGCGAAACGAAAAACGATTGGCAACTTTTGTCCAGCGGGTTTTGGGAAGGACAGAATTGGCCACAGGTAAACTTATTGATGAACACCGGTTGGCCGAATTGGAAAACCAGAAAGCGGTATCGGTGGTGATCAGGTCACCTTTAACCTGTAAATCTAAATATGGCCTTTGCGCCGCCTGTTATGGGATTGATCTTGGGACCCGTAATCTGGTGGAAGTGGGTGCTCCGGTAGGGGTGATTGCTGCCCAATCAATCGGTGAGCCGGGTACCCAGTTTACCTTGCGGACCAAACATAGTGGCGGGATTGTGGCCGCGGATGTGACTCAGGGCTTGCCGCGAATCGAAGAATTGTTTGAGGCTCGCCGACCCAAAATTCTGTCGCCGATTGCGGAAATCGCGGGGAAAGTAGAAGTTACTGAAACTCCCGAAGGGTATAAAATAAGAATCCGCAACACCAGTATCAGACCGCCGGAAGAACGGGAATATTTGATCCCTTTGACCTCGTCGTTAAAAGTAGCCGACGGCGATTTGGTAGCGGCCGGTACCCAGCTGGCCAGCGGTTATCTCGATGTGGAAGAGATTTTGGCCATCAAGGGATTGCGCGGGGCTCAGATTTATTTAATTTCCGAACTTCAGGCAGTTTATGAGTCACAGGGGATTCCGGTTGACGATAAGCATTTCGAAGTGGTTATCCGTAAGATGTCCGATAAAGTCCGGGTTAAATCCGGCGGGGACACGACCCTGCTCCCCGGAGAGCTTTTGGAAAAAATAGGATTTGAAGAAGAAAATGCCCGGGTTTTGGCTGAAGGTGGCGAACCGGCTACAGCGGAAGTGACGTTGCTGGGTGTCTCTAAAGCGGCGATCTGTACCAGCTCGTGGATGTCTTCGGCAAGCTTTGAACAGACGACCAGTGTTTTGGTTGACGCCGCGATCGGCGCCCGTAAAAATCTTGATCCATTAATTGGTATCAAAGAAAATGTTATAATCGGCCGCCTCATTCCGACCTCACCGGAACGAGCCATGCTGGAATAATATGCCAACCATTAATCAATTAATTAAAAAAGGTCGAAAAACAACGGGGAAAAAGGTTAA
>CAYSID010000004.1:40081-50822 GCA_964431075.1 uncultured Gammaproteobacteria bacterium | reverse complement strand
ATGAGGTAAAATTAAAATATTTAGGATTAACAGATAATGTCCCACGATGGGAAGTTTTGGCAGGAAAGGATTCGCCGCTAATTGCTTCATTACCAAAAGAATGGAATATTACGGGATTAGCCCAATGTGTCACGGGGGACACGTTGCTTTTAGTAAGGCAACAAAAAACCGCCTCTTACGAAGCGGCTGGATTTGAGAATGCAAATTCTCCAGTCCTTGATACCTGCGTTAATTGTAGCATGGATTGTCAAATTTTGTCAAGTTTGAATATGCGGAGGGCGGGAGACTTGCACCCCACCTCGTCTTGCGGCGAGGCCCAGTCGGTATCAAGGACTGCCCCCACTTTGGGAGTTCACCCTCCACATAATATAAGTATAACAGATTATCAGCAGGTCAGAATTGATCAGATAAAGGCAGGGATGTCTGTGATAACCTATGATGAAAAAACGGGGAAGTTTATTCCCTCAACCGTTGAGGCGCTGATGTATAAAGGGGTGCAGCCGATCTATAAACTGACAACCGAGACCGGCAAAACCATCCGGACGACTTCCGAACACCCGTATTTAGTTTTGGAAAATGAAAAATGAATATAACTGGATTTAAAAAAAGACATTTGAATTTGCTGAAAAAATCGCAAAGGATTTTTATTTTAAAGATCTTGCAGGGAGAAAAATAAAATGTCAAGCTCTTTCTGACGAAGTTTATTTTTCGGAAGAAGGATGGAATCATTTTGTTGAGAAGAAACGGTCATTAAACGATTTAATTATTCGTTTTTTCGCACTCCCAAGGGCTGAGTTAGTTTTAGTTTCCGGTCAAAAAGTGGGAGAAGATAAGATCAGAAACAAGACTGATTTGAAAATTGAATATTGGGAGCTGTAATCAATCGTTGATTCAGTTTTGACAAGCGTCGTAGTGTGCTCGATAAACGGCGGGGAAAAGTTTTTCTTAACTTGCCGGTGGTTAGGGGCAAAAAATAAAGAGCTGTCTCTCACACCTACGCTTGCGCGATTGGATAGACGTCGGGGACTGGATACCCCTCAGCTCTCTAATAAGGGGAGTATAACAAAAAAGAGGAAAATTGTCAAGAAGAAAATATGAAAATAAATAAATTAGTTTTATCTTTGTTTGTATCTTGTATCTTGTTTCTTGGGTTTTCCCCGACGGCCGTTGGGGCTAATTGGCAAAAGGTTATTGATCTTAAAGAGGGGCAATATATTAAAACCATTGACGGCTGGGAAAAAATAAAATCCATCGAACTTTTACCCCCTGAACCGGTCTGGGACATCTCCATCTTCGGCACCCACAACTTTTTGGGCAATGGCATCGTAGCACACAATACGAGCGTGCCAACGCCAATAACCAGCGGTCGGGTTACTGTTGAATCGGGGAAAACTTATATGCAATACAACCCGGCGACCAAAAATTGGGAGTTGTTAGAAACAGCCGGGAGGAAATATTTTAACGCTAGCCTTGAAAAACCAATAGCGATTTATGACACTACATTACCACTGCCCGTTTTGCCAAAACAAGGGTATTTGCATGTTATTGATGCTGATGGTAAAAAAGTCTCTGGCGTTTCGGCAATAAGAATTGAAGATGACGGAACATTTAATTTTGATTTGGCGAAACTTGAAGAAGGGCAACAGTTAGCCGTTGTCGAAAAAGTGGCTGAGGGGAGAGCAATATTTAGACCGCTAAAGAGAGCTGACTTAGAAAAATTGGCAATAAGGCCTGCAGATAACAACTGGCGTCAATACGCCCTTACGATTCCCGATCCCGGTCCTGGACAGAATCAAACAAAGGCCGCGGCCTCTTTTGCTGATAGTATGGCCGGAAACGATGATATTGCCGATCTTTATCAAACTAAAGCTCAAACAAGACTGGCGGCGATGCCGGCGAAAGAACTGGATCGCGGTGTTCGGGTTGTTCGGCATGACGGCACTATCGAAACAGTTAATGACGCTTCGGGAATTGCTAATGATGGAACACAAATTATTGCCGTGCTTGATAGCCCGGAAGTACGCGCGCATCAACAAGCGGGATTTTGGGACAAATTTAGAGTTAGGAGTAATGAGCGGGGGGTAACAAGGGAAAATGTTCAGTTTGAAATTGATAAGAAAAATACCTTACAGTTAATTGCTGACAGTGGTGATGACCCCAATGTTATTTTGGCTTTAAATCAAAAAGCACAGACGAAATTAGCATTATATCCCGAAGCAAAGCAAATTATGTTTAATGGTGAGTTGGTTGGCGTTTCTGTAGGAGAGTCTCTAGAAGCCGTTCATCTGACGAAAGTAGCCGGTAATTCTCCTGTTAAAGCGGTCGCCAGAATTGAATATGGATTTGAAGCCCCGTCGGTTATGTCCGCGGTTCGTGATGAATATATTACAGCTAAAGTGGCACTCATAACCATTGGTGATAAACAGAGGCCTCAGGACCCAATTGCACTTTTGGAACAGATGAGGAAACTGCAAAGCGATTTACTTGCAAAATTTGACGATGAAGTTGCAAAAGTTAAAGCCAAAATGCCCAATGGGGCTGTTAGAGATGAAGTTGAGGCTTATTTCAAATCCCAGCGGGAATGGGTAGAAAAAACTCTCATGCCCTCATTTGATCCAAAAGGCCAAGAATTTCATCCAATTGGTCAATTTGCTTTCGGAAAACCAATTTTTGGAGGGGCGACTGGAGGTCAATTTTTAGGGGTTGGGGGAGAAGTTGTCCCAATAAAGACGGGAGTAGCCTCCCCATATTCTGCTTTCAATTTTGATTGGAAAATCAATGGGGATAAGGTAATTTTTAGAAACACAAACAAAAGCGGGGTTAAGGGTAAGGATTTTGAGTTTAAATTTTTAAGAAGCGATGGGGTTGAGGAAAAATTTGTTGTTAAGGCGGGAAAGGACAAAACGGTCCCCGACCATTTAATCGGTCGTCCCATTGTTGCTTCAAATATTAAATTAAGTGAAGGAGTTATTGTTCCAATTAGAGAAACTCGTTTCACTTTAGGGATTAAAGACAATCCACGATTGAGTTGGGACATTTCGGCTCCTTGGGATGGGGGAGAATTGGCGGGGAGGCCGAGAAATCTTTTTGCTAGAACAGAAAGAGCCTTATTTGATGGCGGACAAAGCACGGGAATGGCTTGGTTTGACCAATATAAATTGGAAAATCGGGGAAATGCGGATTTAGCCTTAGAACAATTTGCGGATGAGTGTCCTAACTGCTGGGTAATTATTGATGGTAAGACTGTCCGGCGGGCCAACGCGGTCGCAATGGCCGACGCCGGCAAAGTTACCGGCTTTTTACCCGAACACGCCGTTACTATCGATGGTAATCAAGCAAAATTCTCCGCGGGTAATTTTGATGATCGGATTAATACCAAGACATTTGCCCAAAGACAGAGTGAATGGGGTCTCAAGGGACCAGAAATAGATAAATTCGTAAAAGATATCGAACCGTCTCTGGATCAAAAGGTTAGTCTTGGACTTCAAGCATTGGTTGATGCAAGATTAAGTTATCCATCGGTTACGGCCCCTTTGGTCGACGCCCGCTTTATAGCCAGAAATATTTTGGAGGAATATGTCCCAGTAGGAATTACGAATCGTGACGATATTCTTGACGGCCTGACGGTGGATTTTGTAAAGGGAAGGTTTTTAGCTTATGAGGATGGGGGAGCGGTAAAAGTAAGGTATCTGAATGAAAAATACTGGGATTTAAATGCAAGAGTACGAGCTTTTATTGAAGGAAGGACAAAAACAGATTTTATTGTTCCGTTAACGGACGACGAGATTGCAGAGTTGAGAGATGGCGGAATTTTTAGTCCCCCACTGACAACAGATGAAATTAAGTGGTTAAAATTGACTAAAAATCCTTTTATTAGGGTAAAAGCAGACACGATTAAAGCTAAATTAATAGAACCCCCAAATTTTAAGGTTACTGGCGTAGGTAATTCAATTGATGCTGCGTATGCAGGGTCACTAGAAAAGTATGTATTCAAAAATCTTACGGAGTTACCTAGCGCTCCAGTAGAGGATCCGCTTGGAAACCTTAAACTTAAAGTTAACCCAATAACCGGCGAGTCCAAATTATTTTTTAATGACGACTTTCCAAACAAAAGGTATATCGTGTGGTTATGGGCCGATCAAAAAGGGCAGATAGGTGCGCATTCTCCCGATGCTGTAAGAGGAGCAGAACTTTTACAAGATGTTTCTATTTCATTAACTGACACACGAAAAAGACCCCCCCCAGCGCTTTCTATTGCCATGGCAAAGTCATATGATGAAATTGACGCGTTAGTTTGGCCAAATGAGACAAATGTACCACTTGAAGTGGGGCGAGTTAGTCCACGATATACTAACGAGAAATATATTAATCTAAAAGAAGCGAATCTTTCAGACGATACGATAGAACAATTATTAGAACTCGGGTATGTGAGGCTACGCAGTAGAGATGAGATCGTGGATTATTATTCGGAGTTTGATCTAATTAGGCGAACAGAGGAGAAGTATAGAAAAAACGCACTAGCAATACTTAGGGCTAATGGAATCAAGATCAAGCCAACGGAGAACTCAAAATTGTTTGAGGTAGAAAGTCCTTTATTGAAGACATTACCCAGAGACATAAATAACGTGATAGGTTCCCTAGATATGGAATTCCTAAATGCCTTGGTCGGTAGAGCAAGCATTTCGTTTCCCAATGGTTATAAAATAAGTTTAGCGGGAGATAAATCGGCTCTTGGAGCCCTAAAATATGTCATAGGGTTAGCTAAGGGTGTAGTATGGGATATCCCTGTGAATACTGCTAAAGTATTTATGTGGCGCCCGATTGAATATCTATTGGGAAGGAAAACTTTAACTGGTGCAAGGGTTGGTTTTCCAACCGAAGCAGAGAAACCTGCAACGGTACCAGGGAAGGTTGTGCGTTCTCTCCAAAGTATTATTTTAATCCCAGCAGGGATATTTGCAGGAACTACCGTACTTTTTAATACCCCTGGATCTATCCCTATTATTAACCAAATTCCAATAATTGGGGACAAGTCAATCAAAGGAATTTTGTTTGGCAACCCGACTAGGGATCCCGGGCTGTTTAGTGATTGGTACTTTAAGAATGACCCGTGTGGAAAATATAATTGGGCCAATCTAAGAGGCGCGAGTTCTTGGAAAACCTCTGTTGGTGTGATTGATACAATTGGATGGGTAGTTGGCGGTTTGGCAGGGCTTGTTCCCGCAAATTCTATCCCCGTAGGGTTTGGAGAAATCATTTTTCCTTACCCGGGAACCTGTGATAAGGGACAGTCAGGATCGCAACAACAAAACTCCTCGAAACCTCCAACTTCCGGTACTGGTGCTGGCGCAAATCAATTGCCAACACCGGCTAAAAAATAGATAGTTCAACTCTTTACCCACTTAAATTGGGATTAGTCTCGTAAGCGCCCCAGCAACGTTGCCAATACCCTTTTGGGCGGCTCCCTTAAAGGGCAATGATTCTTGCCAGTAGGTCGTGGATTTAGAAACTTTAACCGACAACCACTCGTTAACTAAATCTTGAGCGTGGGGTAGAGTCATAATTACGACATAACCCAAAACAGCTCCAATGGTACTGACTCCAACTCCAATAAGGGGGGGGATAAAGACAGAGCTTGCCGGAGCGTTAATATTTTTGAAATATTCCAGAATAATATTGCCAATGAGGATCATCCCAATGGTCAATGGAAAAACCATTAAATTGGCAAATATCCCTTTAGCCCATTCCGCCGCGGTATTTCGGCCGGGGATAGCTTCTCCTAATAAAACCAAAGGAGCCATAATAATACTAAACATTATGGTTCCATATGAAGAAATCAAATTTAAAAACACTCTTATTAAAGCCCACCAAATAGAAATCGATAAATATAGACCCACAAGCGGGGTAATTAAATTTGTTACGACCCCTTTGCCAAGAACCTCTTGATCAGTGACTCCAACCTTACCTAAAAGTCCAGTAAGGGTGGTGTAAACTAGACCGCTTAATCCGGCACCGCCTTCATTGTTAGTGTTGGCAACATAAGCCAAGTTTCCCAGAAGTTCAATAAAATTTCCACTTTTTAAATTCTTGACAAAATCGGGCAAGCTGGGATATAAACCGGTTAATTGGACGACGGAAATAAGAAGGCCGATTACTAAATACATAACGTCAATCATGAAGCCAGCTATCGGGTAAGAAAAGGTAATTAATAGCAATGAAAAAAATATTTTTGGCAGGGCGGATTGGACGGAAATGACGGTCTTTGGGTCAACCTTAACTCGCATGATGATCATCAAACCAATGACGATGAACAGAAGTGAAAATAAAACATAGGCAATGTTTCTCATGGCAACCCAAAGATCTCTTACCGGGGAAAGTCCCGTGAAACCAAAACCTTGAGCAGCGTAAACGGGTTTAACGGCGTTTGGAAAGCCAGCGTTGTTGGCCACCATTTGGACATAATCCCCGATTGAGGCGGCCGGATTTTTATAAATTGCCGAAATTAATGAAGTCGTTGACCCAATCGCCCCTCCAGAAGTATTTCCTTGATCAAGCATCATGTTTCCGGCAATGGCTTGAGTTCCGGCATTCACCAAACTTATTAATGAAAAATAGGTGTAGCATTGGGCATTATTAACACTTCCTTCAAGCTCACATTTGGCGGTGGTGTACATATAACCTAGAGGAGTTTGCCGAAGCACATTATTGGCCGTGGCGCTAAAACCGGCATAGAATTGCTCATAAGTTGATCCAACCCCTCTTGGAGCCGTTGCGTTAGAAATAATCCATGAAGCCACGCCGTTAGTGGTGTTTATCCGGCACTCAACAAATTCTGAATTTATAGTTGAACTAGTATTGGTGGTCTCAACAACGGCCCCGTTTTCATAAATTTTTCCGCTTTTATCAACACATCCAGTTGCGGTTACCGCCTGAACCGGAGCAACCAAAACGATAAAAAACAACAAAGTTAATAAAAGTTTTTTGATCATGAAATCATTATGCGCGAATTATTATTTTTCGTCAATCGCCCAAACTGAATTGCAGGGTTGACAAAGCGGGGACGCCGAGCAAGTTGCCAAAAAATTTGACAATCACAAAAGACAGTAAAATAATTACCAAACCAATAAGAGCATAGACAATGGTATTTTTAGCTTGTTCCAAACCTTTTGGATCGCCGGAGGCGGTAATAAATTTAATGCAACCCCAAATAAAAATCAAAATCGTTGTTGCTCCGGCAAATAATAACAAAGCAGAGATTATTCGGGTTAAAACCTCTCCTATGCAAAGAAGAGTGGGTACATCACCAACCATTTCACAACTCCAAGCTTGCCCAATCATAAGAATATGATACCACAATAATTACGGGGCAGGAACCATGAATTGGTTGTTTGGACCAGTTGAAGGAATAAAGGGATAATTTCTTGAATATCCTGCTCCAAGATCGACTTGGAAAAAAGTCGAGATGAACCGAATAATGGCAAAAGACATAAAGGCGAGAATGAGGCCAACAAGAGCATAAGTCACTGTCCCTTTTGCGTTTTGTAACCCCTGTTTATCTCCGGCAGAAGTAATCCATTTTATCCCACCAAGTAATAAATAAATAAACGCAAGTATAGTGGCCAGAATTAGTCCTGCTTCGATGACTGCACCAACGGCCTTGATTATAAAATCAAGGCCTCCTGTGGGTAATCCAGAACCACCGCCCAAATCTGCTTCGGCGGCAAATACATTTCCAACGGTTATAAAAAATAAGTTAATCATTTGCCATCTAATAAGTTGATGCAGTATATTTAATAAAATTTGGGATCCCTAGAATATCGATTCCGATTGCGTTTAACAGAACAAGGCTAAAAACAATAAGAATAGTCCCCCCAATAAGAGAAACAATCATTTCTTTTGACCCAGCAAGTTTTTGCGGGTCACCAGTGCTCGTAGCCACATTATAGCCGGAGACTATAGCCATAATTAAAATAATTCCTCCGGAAATAGCGATAATAAATTTTAGAAATTTTACTGTAAACGTAACAGGGCTGGTGGGAATTAATCCTAGAGCGGTATCACAGGAACCTTCGCAAAGATAAACATCCTCCCCTGCCGCGCCAGCTGTGAATGTTGCAGGGTTAATAATATCTAAAACACAGGTTTTACCGTCGGTGGATATTATATTTCCAAAACCCTTTGTCTGGCAAACAGTTTGATTTTTTTCACAACCACTTGCTCCTTTACACCAACCAGGGCGAGCAGGATCATATTGACAGACTCCTCCAGTTGAGGTAGGCAAGCACGTTGGTTTTACAGAACTATCTAATACAATATTTTTGTTCAATTTTGGAGCAAGGTATTTTGTTGGGTCAGCGGGGTCAGTTAAAACAGGATAACAACCCTCCATCCCACTTGATTGAAGATTTGCGTTTTGGTCTCCAAGATAATAGGGGGCCGCCGAACACCAAACAAACCCTAAAAATCCTGGTGGGGAAGATTTATTAACTTCTGCAGTCATTTTTTGACAATCGGAAATTGAATTTGTTGGGGTCATAAAGTTTGCCCCCGCAAGATTTCTGTAGGTGGCAAGAGATTGTCTGTCCATAACGACTTCATAGGGGTTACAGTGTTCTAATGGGTCGGCGGCGAGGGCGGGCAGGGCGAGGGAAGAGTTAAAAAGGAAAAGGGAAAAAACAAAAATAATAGTAAAAAATAATTTTTTCATATTGACAAAATTTGTGTTTTGGTTTACAATTATCTAAATCACGCCCCTCGAGCAATCGGGGGGGTATTTTTTAGAAAAATAAATCTTCTTCCATTTTATCAATTGCTTTAGTAAAAACCCGATTGTTCATTTCGTATATTTCCCGACCCATATGCCCGTGAGTAAAAATCACCACCACTTGTTTCTTGTGTTGAACTAACAACTCATATAACGGGGAAAAATCCCCATCTCCGGTAAAAAACACAAAGCTGTCAAACGATTCATCTAATAATTTATGAACATCGATACAAATTTCTATGTCAAAATCACACTTGCGCCGGTAAACAGGTTGTCCTGTAACTTTAGTTACCAAGATATATTTTACCGGTTTTGTAGTAAGTTTGTAACCTTCAGTTTTTACCTTATTTAAAAAAGCCTCGGATTTAGGATTTTTGTCTGTTCCAAAATAAAAATTAACAGCTTTTATTTGAGAATAAGTTTTTAAATAATTTATAAGCTTTTCAGTGTCAACCTTTTGTTTTAGCGACTCTTGCCAGCTATAGACATTGGCCCAGTCAACAAAGACTGCCGTTTTACCTTTCAATTTAAGCTTGAATTTGCTAGCCATGAATTAAGAATAACACATTTAATAGTTGGTAGTAAGGGCGGCAAGGGTGGGGGACACACCAAGAAAGGCAAGAGGCAATAGGCAGTAGGTAATAGTTAGAACTGTAAAAAATAATTTTTTCACTGGTTTAGGAATATCACATTTTGAAATGTTCTGCCAACAGTTTGTCTTCTTTAATCGAGTGGCGCCAGAATAAAAAGGATAAAAGAAAAAATAAGGGAATAAACAACCAGCTGTTTAAAGTTAATTCCAGCCCTGTTAACCATAAGATGTCTCCCAAATAAAGCGGGTGTTTTAGATATTTATAAATTCCCGTAGTCACCAATTTCTGCCCCGGTTTGATTTGGTAATCAAGAAGACTGGCCCAGTTGTCTCCAAGGGCGGCAAGAGCCATTCTGCAGAGCCAGAAACCGGCTACAACAAACAGGTAGCCGAACGGTAGAGTTAATAGTTCATAGTTTATAGTAAACAGGGGAACGAACAATTGAAAAATATAAAAAAGCAGCAAACAAAAACAAAAAAAGATTACTTTCAGTTTGGATTTTTGGGAGTAGTTGCCTGACGGGGATTGGGGGAGAGACCACCACAAGGTCTTAATTTGCCAGAAGATATAAAGGAAGGCGGGAAGAGCCAAAAGTTGCATTGGATTATTTTACCAAAAATCGCTATTATTAATTTATGGCTGACAGTTTGGAACCGGAAGAATATAAAGTTGTGTCTGTAAAAGAGTGGGAAAAAATAATTCACGACTTGGACATTGTCCAGCGAATGGCCTCGGGTGATCCGACGGTAACGATGGAGCAAATGGAGTCGGTCGATAAGGAAGCGTTGGCGCAAAAAATCGAAATTATTTTTCCGGAACTTAAAGCCGATTTGGAGGCGGGGCTAAACGATGTTTGGGGAAAGGCGCAGGGGATGGCCCTTGTCAAATTAAACGAAATTAAAGAAACAAATATTCCCCCGCATATTGACCTGTTGCGCAAACGGTTTGAGGAAGCGCAAAAAAAGTCAGCAAAAGGTGTAGAGACAGCTGCCCAAAAGTTGAAGGACCTGAATGCCCGATCAGAAAAGGTTCGGGATAAGCAACAAGCAGAAAAGCTGCCGGTGGCAATGGAAACTGCGGGGAGAATTATTCCGGAAATTCCCAAACCGGCTGATACGGTTGCAGGGGAACAGACCCAGTCGAGAACTTACACGCCGGGAGTAGGAGAAAAAATCGTTGCCCACAACGAACAGACACAAAAAGTTATCAGTGCTCAAGAAAAATTGGCGGCTCGTGAGAGGTCAGAACAATTGGCGCAGGCGGGGCTGGGGGCTTATGATTATATTAGATCACCCGGGAAAGCAGCCTCCAAAATTTTGGGATGGGTTGTTGGGGCGGGGCTACATGGAGTTGGGGAAAAACAGGAAGCACCACAGACCTTTTT
>CAYSID010000004.1:0-40071 GCA_964431075.1 uncultured Gammaproteobacteria bacterium | reverse complement strand
CTGTTGGAAATATTGGGATCAAACCTCCCAAGGAGAAAACGGGGCAACCAGCAAGTGTCGAAAAAATTACCCGGGAGACAAAACCGACCGCAGCAATTAAAGATTTTAAGAGGGCTCAAGCTATAACCGAGAAGGTTGGGGGGTCGGCGGGGACTTGGGTTGCTGTTAAAAACGCTGTTGCTGTTGGGATTTCCCAAAGTATTGCCCAAATTAGGGACAAAATAATCGGGGTTCAAAGGCTCCAAGTTCCGGAAGCCGAATCTCCACGGCCCCCCGCCGGTTTGTCAGCAGTAATGATGGCGGAGAGAAAGGCCCGATTTACGACGAGTCAAAAAGTTACCGGTGAAAAAGCCGCCCCTCCAGTCCCCGTGGCCACAGCAATGGGTAAGTCGTATGCCGCCACCGTGCCGCAGGGCAGTAATGTGGGTCTAAGGGCAAGATTTAGTGTCGGCGTTTCAAGTTTAACAAATTTTAATAATGTATTTAGTGTTTTTGATATTTTTTCGCGAGGAGGCGCGATGTTTTCCTCAATTCCCGGCTTAAGCAAGGGGGCTTTAATGGCGATGACTCCCATAATTCTGATAATTTTAATTCCCGGAACGATGGGGTTGACCTGGTTTATGCAGTCGGCAACCAAAACTGCCCTTGTTCAGTTCCCGGCCTCAGGTCCAAACGCGGATTATAAATCCAAAAAACCGCTTATTCCCTTTACTTTAACTAAAACGGCGGTTTTACGGGGGAACACCATTGTTTACAATGTTACCAACAGTCAAGGATCAATTACCGGGGGAACTGATATTATTACGATAATTGACAAAAACGGCAAAAGAACCAACTCCTCGCCGTCGGTCTCGGGAAACCAATTTAATTTTGATGTCACCGGCTTGAAGGATGTGACGGTTGTTAACACCTACACACTGAATAAAGTCACTGCCACAGCGGTGACCGTGATTGGCGATGGTCCGTTGGAAGCAATTGCCTGCCCAATAGTGGATATGGAGAGGACAATTTCTTTGAAATCAAAAGAGGCCAAGGGGCATTGTGCTCCGGGGTACGCCGCGCCGGAAGTTTGTGCTGATGGATCAAGCCCTTGGCCGGGTAATGAGATGGCTAACGACATTGTTGGCCAAAACATGATTGGCAACCCGGTGATTTTACCGGCTTTACCCGGCAATGATGGTAAGCTTCAAAAAATAGCTTGGAGCAATGGGCGAATAAGCACCGATGCTTACACTTATAACGACCAAAAACAAAATTTTGTTGAGTATCGGGGAAAGACCGTTGATGGAAAAGAATATTTGATCCAACTTCATCATTTGTATAATGTTGACAGCACAAAAACAAATTCAGGAGATGTCATTGGCTATACTGCCGGTTTTGACGGTGACGTGTCTTCTCCCCATGTCCATGTCCAGATCGCGGAGCGTAATTCAAAAGGGCAATTTGAGTTTGTTCCGGCGGAAAAATATCTTAAAAACTGCGAAACCCCGCCGGTTTAAGACGGGGTTTTTAAAACAAACGCGCGCGTGTTCTACTTTGCTTTTATGCTGCCAAGATCCAAGACGTCACCGGTTCCACTGCCGAAGAATCCCTTAACCAAGTTAAGCAGGGCCCAAGATAAGAAAACTACGACCAATCCTATCAAAGCCGCGGTAATTGTTCCTTTAGCAGCTTCGGTTCCGGCCTTATCACCTCCGGACATGATCCATTTGATACCGCCGTAAACCAGAAAAACAAAAGCAAGTATCAACGCCAGAGCAAGAACGAGTTGAATTCCCCCGGTGATAACGCCACCGATGGATAAGCCGCAAATTCCTTCGAAACCTTCGGGACATAAATCAACCTCCCCGCCTCCCGCGGCCACGACAGGCAGTACGGCGGAGAAGTTTAAGACGACAGCGGTTGCAAGAGCGACATATTTTCTCATAAATTCACCACCCCTCTTTTTTCAATTATACTAAATATGACATTTTTTTGAAGAGACGTCAAGCTATGGTTCAAAACTAACCGTTAATTCCCTTTCGGCAAAGTTGCCATTTTCATCAACGGCAATAATAGAGATAGGATTGTCTCCCTCGTCAAGAGTCAATGTCCCCGAAAAATTTCCGCCGGCGTCTGCTTTTGATTCCAGATCATTTATAAAAACTTCTGCAGAGGCGGCTGTGACGCCTTTAACAGTTAATTTACTTGTTTTAATAATTAACCCATCAGTTGGAGAGGTAACAGTGAGTTTAACCTGAGCCGGTGTCGGGGTAGGGGCGCCGCCCAGAGAGTCCTGTCCGGCGGGTGTTTCAATCTTGGGCGCAACAGCAATATTTTTTGGTTTTACTAAAACAAACCCGATGACTCCCAAAAGAGCAATTATTACAACGGTAATTAAAGCAAGCAAAATATTTTTGGAAATCGTCACTTGTTTATTCTATCACAAATGTTCAAGATATGGGAGGCAATAATTGCCCCACTCATGGCAACATTGTGGGAATTGCCCATACCAAGCATGGGGATGTGTATTATTTGATCGCATTTTTCTAAAATTTCCTCTTCAATCCCGGTGCGTTCATGGCCGAAGATTAAGGCGATTGGCAGTCGGTAGTCTGTAGTCGGTAGTTTGTAGTCAACGCTTTCATCGGTCTGCTCGATACCAACAAGTTTGTAGTTCAGAGTTCGGAGTTCGGAGAAGATTGAAAAAATATTTTCATTTTGTGTCCACGGGACAAACGGCACTAACTTAATAGCGGTTTTATTAATCTCATTTTCCGCATGTTCAATGATCCTTTCCGGCCTATCATCCTGTTTACCGACCAACCTCGGATATCCGGTATAGCCGGTTAAATAAATTTTTTCAATCAACAAGGCGTCGGCAAGACGAAAAAACAGCCCAACATTCTCTAATGATCGGATGTTATACAAAATAAAAACAATCGGGTTGCGTTTTATTTTGACAAACTCCACCGGCGTTGGTTTTTGTGCCACGAGCTCATCTGTTGTATACTTGTGCATCGCATATGAATTCTAACACTTTTTGCTCGCCGACCTACGGGCAGATGGGCCTTCCCGGCGTTGTCGACCACGCCGTTTCCTTTATTGAATCCGAGAACAACTGCACTTTCAAAATAATTGTGGGGACTGATTCGGAGATGACTAATTCAGATACGGCTCATTTTGTCACGGCGATTGTGGTCCATCATGTGGGCCACGGCGGGGTTTATTTTTGGTCCTCATCCTCCAAATCTAAAATAAAGGATTTGCGGCAGCGAATGTATGAAGAGGCTGCCCAGTCGTTAACTACCGCCCAACATTTAATCGGGGAATTTAAAAAGAGGGCTTTGCCGCTGGAAAAAATTGTGGAGATTCATGTTGACGTGGGGGAAAACGGGGACACCAGAAACATGATCGCGGAAATAGCTGGCATGATCCGTGGCTCCGGCTTTGTTTGCAAAACCAAGCCGGATAGTTTTGGAGCCAGCAATGTGGCAGATCGGCATACATAATTCAATAAGGCCCATAATTCCAATGACCAATTATTCAATAAATACCAAAGACTCAATCGACCAATCTAAAGAATTGGAAATTGGGGATTGAGTATTAAAGTTTCGATATTGGTGGATTGGTTTTATTGAAAAGATGCTAAAAATAAAAAATCTCAACGTAAAAATCGGAGAAAGGGAAATAATTAAAAATTTCTCGCTTGAAATCCAAAAGGGTGAATTACATGTATTAATGGGTCCTAATGGCAGCGGGAAAAGCACTTTAGCCCGGGCGCTGTCTGACAAAGCCCTTTTGGGTTTCCAGAACCCCCCCGCCGTTTCCGGGGTAAACTACATTATCTTTTTACGTTTGGCTTACAGAAAATTACCCCCGCTGGAATTCTATAAATATCTAAAATCTAGAGCGAAATTATTAAACATCCCTGAAGAATGGCTGGGCCGGAATCTTAATGAAAATTTTTCCGGCGGAGAAAAAAAGAAAATGGAGATGCTGCAAGCCTTGGTTTTGCAACCAAAATTTGCCGTTTTGGATGAACCGGACACGGGGACAGACGTGGATTCCTTAAAAATAATTGCCAAAGCCATTAATTTACTTCTAAAAAACAAAACGGGGATTTTGTTAATCACGCACTACAGCCGCCTGTTGGATTATTTGAAGCCCGATTTTATCCATATTTTAAAGAACGGGAGACTTGTCAAATCTGGGGAGAGAAGTTTGGTTAAGGCTGTGGAAAAGGAGGGCTATGCAAAGTTCTAATCCTATCCCACTTGAATATAAATTAGGCTTTTTTGACGAAGTTGAATATGTCAAGGCCGTTGAAAAGGGGGTTTCTCCTGTCATTGTCAGACAGATTAGCAAATCAAAAAAAGAGCCGGTCTGGATGCAGGAATTTAGACTAAAAAGTCTAGAGGAGTTTAAAAAGGCGAAGATGCCGGCTTGGGCGCCTAAAATCGACATTGACTTTGATAATTTTACGTATTACTTAAATCCAGTCAAAAAGAAAGCCAGTTCCTGGTCAGATTTACCGGACAGTATTAAAAAAACCTACGAAAAAATTGGTGTGCCGCAAAAAGAACGTAATTTTTTGGGGGGTGTTGAAGCCCAATATGACAGTTCCGCAATTTACGGGTCAATAAAGGTCAAACTGGATAAACAAGGGGTTTTGTTTACCGATACTGATACGGCCTTAAAAAAATATCCGGAAATCTTTAGAAAATATTTTGGCAAACTGGTGCCGCCGACGGACAATAAATTCGCCGCTTTAAATTCCGCATTCTGGTCTGGCGGGTCGTTTGTTTATGTCCCTGTAGGGGCAAAGGTCTCCTTGCCCCTTCAAGCATATTTTAGGATTAATGCCAAGAATTTTGGGCAATTCGAAAGAACTTTAATAATTGCGGATGAGGGCAGTGACGTAAAATATATTGAGGGCTGTTCCGCGCCTGTTTATGCTACAGAATCTTTACATGCCGCTGTTGTGGAAATTTTTGTTGGTAAAAATGCCACGGTGCGTTACGTTACCGTCCAAAACTGGAGCGGCGATGTTTATAATTTAGTGACCAAACGGGCGAGAGTTGAGGAAAATGGGTCAATGCAATGGCTTGATGTCAATATCGGATCGAAGCTGACGATGAAGTACCCTTCGTGCTATTTGGTTGGACGAGGCGCGAGAGGGGAAACCCTGTCTCTCGCGATTGCCGGGAAAAATCAAACGCAGGATACCGGAGCCAAAATGATCCATATTGCCCCCGAAACCACAAGTAATATTTTATCCAAATCAATTTCATTTGCCGGCGGGACAACAGCTTTTCGCGGCGTGGTTAAAGTTAATTCTGTGGCCAAAGGGGCCAAAACTAAAACAAAATGCGATGCCATGATTTTAGATAATGATTCCGGCTCGGATACCTATCCCAATTTGCAGGTGGATACCAAGGAAGTAACGGCCACACACGAAGCGACAGTCTCTAAAATGGAAGAAGAACAAATTTTTTATCTCATGTCCCGCGGTTTGTCCCGCGGCGAAGCCGAGAGTCTGATTGTCAACGGCTTTGCCGATTCAATAATTAAAGAGCTGCCGATAGAATACGGCATGGAGATCAAAAGATTATTGGAAATGGAATTTGAGAGTAAGCAGGGCTGACAATTTTTAATTTTAAATTTTTAATGAATTTCCCAATTTTCAAAAATAATAAAAAACTTATTTATTTTGACAATGCGGCGACGAGCCAGAAGCCGTTGGGTGTGATTAATGCCATTAGAGATTATTATTTAAATTCGAATTCCAATGTCCATCGGGGAATTTATGATTTGTCCGAAAAAGCTACCGAGCTTTTTGAAAATGGGCGAAAAAAAGTGGCCAAGTTTATCAATGCCAGATCCGAAAGAGAGATAATTTTTCTGCGCAATACGACGGAAGCTTTAAATTTACTGGCTTTTACTCTAAAACCAAAAGAAGTTACCACTACGATTATGGAACACCATTCCAATTATTTGCCTTGGGAACGGGTGGCAAAACTTAGCATTATTGACCTGAATGATGAATATGGAATTTCGAATATGGAATTTAGGGAGAATATATCAGAAAAAACAAATCTTTTGGCAATTACTCATGCCTCCAACGTCCTTGGAACAATTAACCCAATAGAAAAATTTCAATTCTATATTCAAAATTCAAAATTCAAAATTCACACTGTTGTCGACGGGGCTCAATTTATTCCTCATCATAAAGTCGATGTTCAGGCGTTGGGATGTGCGGCTTATGCTTTTTCGGGACATAAAATGTATGGGCCGATGGGGATCGGGGTTTTGTATGTCAGGGAGGAATTATTAAAAACTTTGTCGCCGTTTATGGTTGGGGGCGGGATGTTTGGCCAGGATTATCCTTGGAAATTTGAAGCCGGCACCCCGGATGTGGCTGGCGTTGTTGGCCTTTGTGCGGCGATTGACACGATTAATTATAAGAGAATTTGGAATTTGGAATCTGGAATTTTGAATTTATTGCTTGATAGATTAAACAAAATTCCGGAAATAACTATTTATGGGCCGAAAAAGAATCGTGTTCCAGTAATTAGTTTTAATGTAAGAGGGGTCCATCCGCACGACGTCGCCCAGTTTTTAAATGATGAATATAACCTTGCTGTGCGGGCGGGTCATCATTGCGCCACTCCCCTACACAACAGATTGGGAATTACCGCGTCCGTTCGCGCCAGCTTGGCTTACTATAATACTGAACAGGAAGTGGAGATATTTATCAAGGGCATCCATGCTTTACTCAGACATTTTACTTGATCACGCTAAGAACCCGCGAAATGTGGGGAAAATTTCCCGGGCTAAAACGGCAACAGAAATTAATACCTCTTGTGGCGACACTATAACCGTTTATTTTAAAAATAATAAGGTCAAATATGAAATTGAAGGTTGTGCCGTGGCAACAGCCTCGGCATCGATATTATCAGAACTAAAATTAGAAAAATTAAAAAAACTTAAAGAAAAAGATTTAAAAAAAATATTAGGGTTTGAGCTGACTCCGGCAAGAGAGAAATGTGCAACGCTTCCCCTTGTGGCGATTCAAAAAGCTCTAGGTTAGTCGAAGGGTGGATCCGACAGGGCTCGAACCTGTAACATAATGTGTATAAGACATTTGCTCTACCGTTGAGCTACGGATCCGCTTTTAGGATTATATCAAAAAATCAAATTCAGCGGGAAGCTTTTCTTTGAGGACGGTCTTTGATAGTAATATACAAAATTATGCTGCCGTATATTACGGCGAAAGTTACAAAAAAGAGAAATAAATAAAATAAAGAATTTGTTTCGATCATAGTTTATATTTTTTTGCTAAATAAAAACTGCTTCCCCAAGCAAAACAGTCAGCAACAGCGACAAGAGTAGCAGAAGGGAATTGTCTTTGTCAAGCGAAAAAAGAGTCAAAAAGGCTGATCCAAAAGTAACTTGACCGGCAGTTATTCCAATTTCTGAAAGCACCCGCAATTCCGATTTAAAAATGATAGTTTTAGCCATGAATTTATGGTACCATATTTTTATGGCCAAGAAGTTGGTTTTTCTCGGTGTCTTTTTAATCCTGTTTTTTTTATTTCCCAATAAGAGTCTCGCCGCGTGTACGCCAGATTCTAAACCGCCAGATTTTAGCAGTTGTAACGGAGAGCGGGGAACAAATCCAGCCAATAATCCAGATATAAATCTTAAAATTAGGGGTTGGCAAAAAGTCACAAGAGGAGATACCAGTTTGCAAAATGTTGGCGGCCCGACAGATCCTAACGCCCCAAGAATTTACTCGCTTTTTCCAAATGGAACACAAACTAATGTGTCAATTTCTAATATTTATCAAGTAAATGATTGGAATTGGGATACCAAAACAAGAGGCGCCCCCATGCAGTCTGATGGCGGAGTAACTAACTTAGGGGCGACAATGGTTGGTTTTAACCAACCATCTGGAGTGCCAGTCTTAGTTCCCCAGGCGAATTATGATATTGGCGATGGTTATCAGGCGGTCTTGATGTACGCCACAAAAGACAGCGCTGTTATTAAATATACCCCATCCGATTTTCTTGGGGATGATAGGGGGTATTACATGATTCATCTGGAAAATTTTTCCGTAGATCCGTCAATTTTGATGGCTTACGATCAGGCTCGGGCAGACGGAAAACTTGTTTGGCTGGGAGCGGGACAACAATTAGGTTTGACGGCAGGAGAACTGCTGGTGGCCATGCGCGACTCGGGATCGTTTATGGATCTAAGAATAATTAAAGATTGGTGGCAAAATCCGCTGAATAAACCAAGCAACAAACAATTATTGATCAGAAAATCTGAAGTTAGTCTTGAAGAAAAAAGAACAATAAGCCGAATTTATTGTGAATCGCCCAATGAGGGGTTTGGGGTGGATGAAGCCAAAGTGACTTGTCCGGGCAACTGCGGGTTAAAATTTTCTCAGGTGGCATACAGAACTGTTCCTACCTATGTTCCTGGCCAAGGGAAACCATCGGAAAAACAGATGGAGGACCGGACTTTAACCTACGGCGTTGGAGTTCAGGGGATTGCTTGCGGGCAGACGCGGTCAGATTCGGCAGTTTTTACGGAGTATGCGCCCTATGATCTGTTTAACCCCAAAGACCTGTGCGAAAAGGAGCATGAGTGGGTCGGGGAGATGTCCATAAGAGATATTGAGCTGCCCTTTGCCGGCTATCTCGTCCGCTACCTTGCGGGGACGCTGTCGTCAGAATATTTATCCCGGGAAAAATTCGACGACTTAATGGTTCGGGTGGAGGCGGGGGACTTGGAAGCAAACAAGGAGTTCTGGCGCCGGCAAGGGGTTTTAGGCCGGCTGCTGCCCGAAGAAACCCAACTGGAACTAAAAGCGGAGTTTGTCCGGTATATCCAACGCCGGGGGGCGGCGACAATGTACAAGGATTTTTTAGTTGACGGCATCAAGCTGGTAAGTTTGATTACTCCGCCGGAAAAACCGAGCCGGGATCAGTTGAAGCAAAACCCGGCTCTTATGACCGATTATCGGGAGAAATTTGCCGGCTGGTTAACTAATACCATCGGGGAGACAACTTATCGTGATTTTCTGTCTCGGGTCGGCTTGTTTCCCAATGAAGCGGCCAGAGGGCAGATCAAGGTCGATTTGTGCGGCGATCGGACTTATCAGGACCAATCATTGATGATTCCCTATCCGGATTCAATGAGATTGGGGTTGGCGGCCAATCAGCTTTTCCAGCTGACTTCTCCGGCAGAAGCCCAGGAGGTTTATTACAAACGGGCGCCGCAACTGCGCGAGCCGTACAAAACATTAAACAGAGCTGTGGAAATGGCCGATGCCTCCGAACAAATTCCCCCCGCCGACCAATTTATTTCCCAAGCTGAAGCGGGGGAGGAAACAATATTTATTCCCCAGGAAAAAGTTAAAAAACAAAACAACTCCATAATTAGTTGGTTTGAAAATTTATTTACTAAATTAAGAGAGGTAATTTCCCCGGCTTATGCGGTTGATTGTGGTGATGTCTTTGCGATGGACGTAGAGGCTATTCCCGACTCCCCAGGATATGTTGTGGTCGTAAGCAGGACCGATTGTGGTAAAAAAAGATTCCCCGGCTTAGTTCACCACTTGCAAATATATCAGGATAAAGACGCTGGGGGGAACGGAGAAATCAATACTTTTTATATTTCAGAGTGTAGTAAGGATGGAAGCGTTTGCCCAGATGTAAGATTTCTTCCCGATTATTTACCAAAAATACTTCCGAAGTTTTCGACATACGAAGAAATGAAGGATTGGATAATAAACGGACCGTTAAGATTGAGGGCAGATGATCAACATCTTTCTCCACGTAAAGCAAGATCATTGAGATTACCAACGGAACAAATAATGATTTCAGGAGGCGGGGGACAGGCGGGGTGTGATCCGGCGGCGGCTTGTTGCGAAAGCCCAACTTGCACTCCAAAATATTATCCCTCGGTTCAATATGGTCCGCCGGAAACAAGATGGGTCGGCCTCCCCGGCGGCAGAAACGGCGGCCACATGGTTTTTGGCTATGATTGGACCCCGGCAGGTAAGAAAAACCCGGTTAAATTAGTTTTTAAGAAGGATGAGTGGAAAAAATACACAGAAAAAAATATCTTGCCGGCAGATTGTCAATTTATTAAGCAAAAAGAACCTGGCCCTTCGTGTTCGATCAATGGAGGTTGTCCCGGGTGGGGGGCCGAGGGCGCGTGGGGATGTAATAAGGATAAGGGAATTTGCGAACCTTTCCAGTGTGTTCGGGTGCACGATCGGGAAGGAGCTGTCTACAATGTTTATCCCTATGGCTGGAGCCTGTGGGAAAATATGGCCGCTAACTGTTACGGCGAATGTTATAACCAATATCAAGAGGAGTATCTGTGCAAAACCTACTGCCAAAACTATTATCAGGTCTTAAATGACCAAAATTTGAACCAAAATCCTTTGCCGGCGGGAATTTTTACTATGCTTAAACCCGCCTTCCTGGATTTAACTAAAGCCGTAAGCGATACCTATGACCTTGCCAATACGGCGGGGGCGCAGAACCCGGATTATAAAAAAGTTTTTGATAATTATGGCAACTATCGGCCGGTTCCGGCGGCTTCAAAAGTAAATTATTCTTTCACTATGAATTTTATTCTTTCCGAAGGGGTAGAACCTTTTAAAAAAGGGATATCAGACGTTGTTATGTCCCAAGCAGGGCAAAATTTATTATTTTATCGTCTCGGCGGGGTTTGCAATGCGACTAAGTATTTTTCGGAACAGGTATTAAATCCGGCCGGTTTTGGCCCAAAATCCATAATCTGCGGCACCGCGCCGGGGGGGACGAGCGCCCTTGGAGGAATTTCCCGCGCCGATCTTCCCGATTTGCCGGAAGTTGACGCTTGTGACATATTAGTTAGCGGCCCGCCGGACGATAACGGCAGGTGTGTTCACTTTGCGTCCAATGGTCGGCTAAGTGAAATCAAAATAAACGATCTTATCGAAAAAATGAAGCAGATGAATATCAAATGGGCTCTTGTTCCGTATGGAGCGGACGAAAATGAGTTAAAAAAATACGCAACGGCGTTTAAGGGTTCCGGCATTCAACCAATATGGAGACCCCTCCTTAGTCCGCACCAGAACTATCAAGCTAATAGCGGTTGGGCGCGCGACACTAAATTGCTAGTTGATATGGGCTATAAAAACCCCATTATTCAAATTTATAATGAGCCGTTAAACGAACACGAGTGGGGGGGTAAAGGAGTGGACGAGGGCTTATGGTTAAATAACTTAACTAACGCTGCCGCCGAAATTTATAAAGCCGGGGGGTTACCGGGAATCCAAATTATGGACGGAGCAGAACTTAAAATGGCGATTGAGGCCTTGCGGGCTAAAGGGGGGCAAAAACTTTTGGATCGAATTGTGGTTATTCCCCATCTTTATTCGGCTGACGGAAGAACTCCGGGTAGTACCAATGAATACAGCATTCTTGGACAATTATATGATATCCAAAAAACGTTGGACGAAGAGGGAATTTCTAATACCCCCGTAATTTCGGGGGAAAGCGGGTTTAAAGAATCAACTGTGGGGTATGATTTGCAAAAACAAGCCGATTTTACCAAAGAGACGATGGACTGGTTTATTACCGGCAAACTTTCTGACGGAAAAGATCTTCCCCCAAATTTTGTTACAATGTGCCATTGGCAGTTGACGGGTTATGGGGCGGCCCAGGAAAACATTGGCGGCTCATGGTTTGATAATGGAATTGAGAACGGAAAACCAGGGCAAGACGGCGAAAAACATAATATTACGGATTTATTAAGAGGGGATGATAAATATAAAACGAGAATTCAAGTTGTCTGTCCGCCCAAAAAGGACCCCCGAGGGGGAAATCCAACAAATCCTGATGGTTTAACGCCAACGGAAAATGACAATCCCGGCCCCCTGATTCCATCCGGGGGCGGGGGAATCGCCCCTGATGTTTTTCAAACACAATAAAATTCGTGTAGAGACGCCCAATCTGGGCGCCTCCAGCGTGTCTTTATGGTTTATTGTCGATATCCCGTGAATGTGGTTGGGCGTGACAATAAATTCGTCTAAAATTCTAAACGGAAATTGTATCTGATTGTTTTTAATTTCCCCAAAATAACTTCTTCGGAAGAATAATTAAAATCGGGCAAACGTGCTGACGGAACCCGGTATTTGTTGTGGAATTTATCAACAACTTCAATTCGGAGAGTCGAGAATCGGACTCGAACCGCCAGACCCCCAGCCTGGCGCGCTACCACTACGCCACTCTCCGCCTTCGTCAAGGCTACAGCGGATCAAACCGCCAAGCTATTTTAACACATCAACCATTATTTCATGCCAGATGGCGGCGGCGCCGGTACTGCCGGATTCCAAGTGGGGGGACATCGGGGAATTGTTATTGTTGCCAACCCAAACCGCCACCACATAATCGGGTGTGTACCCGATCGTCCAGTTGTCCCGTTTGGTTTCCGCTGTTCCGGTTTTAACGGCCACTTTTTTATTGGGGATGACTAAGGGTGAATTTGTGCCAAACGCTGGGGCTCTCGCCGTGTTGTCTGATAAAATATCCGTCATTATTTGTGCCGTCTTATTACTAATAACCTGTCTGCCTGTAGACCTATCTGCTTCCAGTTGCTGCCCTTTATAATTCTTAATGGAAATAATTGGGTTTAAATCAAGGCGGGCTCCGTTATTAGCCAATGTGCCATAAACCTCGGCCATGTCTAACATTGTCACCTCGCCGCCGCCCAGAGTTAATGATAGCCCAAATCTTGATTCATCTTCCCAGGTTTTAATCCCCATTTTTCGCCCAAAGTCAATTAAATTAGCCACCCCAAGTTTGGATAATAATTTTACCGCCGGAACATTGTAGGAAGAGCCAAGAGCGGTTCGTAACGTTACTTTGCCGTGCCATTTATTGTCATAATTTTTGGGGGAATAAACCGGCTGGCCGGGAATAATGAAATTGACCGGGGCGTCGTCAATTATAGCTGACGGAGTAGCGATTCCTTTTTCCAAAACCGCAGCGTAAGTAACCACTTTAATCGACGAACCCGGACTTCTTTGGGCGAGGGTGACGTTGACATTGCCGTCGTCTTTGGTGTTGAAGTAATCCTTTGATCCCACCATGGCCAGAATTTCTCCGTTGGCGGGGTTGGTTACCACCGCCGCCCCGTTGCCAACGTTTAAGGATCTTTGTTTCTCAACGCCGGCCGAAACCATAGCCTGAACCTTTTTTTGTAACTCATAATCCAGAGTAGTTATGATTTCCAGTCCGCCCTGTTCCACGGTTTTAATCCCGTATTCGGCCACCAGTAGATCTTTAACATACATGACAAAATGGGGAGCTTTTATCTGCGTTGCGGGGGAAATAAAATTTAATTTTTCCTCGGCCGCGTTTTCTTTTCCCATGGCTTTTAAAACAACGAACTGTCTTTCTCTTGCCAGCTCCGGGTGGACGCCGAAGGGGGAATAGATTGAGGGCGCCGAAGGCAGCCCGGCCAGCAGAGACGCCTCCGCCAAACTTAGGTTCTTGGCCGATTTGCCGAAATAGGTTTTGGCCGCAGCTTCAATTCCGTAAGCCGAACCGCCATAAGGGATATTATTTAGGTACATTTCCAGAATTTCCTGCTTTGAATACACAATCTCGGTCCAAAAAGCCAAAATCACCTCTTTGATTTTACGAAGAATCGTTCGCTCAGGAGTAAGCAGGGAAAACTTAACCAGTTGCTGGGTAATGGTGGAACCGCCCTGGACCGGTTTACCTTGGAAGTTGGCGACGGCTGCCCGGGTGATGGCCAACGGGTCAAACCCCATATGCTGGTAAAAATTTCTGTCCTCAGCGGCCAGGTGGGCGTCAACCACATACGACGGCAGCTGTGAAAGCTTAACCGGCGTCCGGTTTTCGCCGGTGTAGATTTCGTAAAGCAAAACACGGTTCCGGTCATAAATTTTGGTGGTTACCGGATAGTTGCCGTTTTGAATGCTTCGGGGATTAGGCAGCTGTCTGAGAAAACCGGTGATTTCATACGGGATAAAGATAAATATGAAACAAGAAATAAACCCAATAATAAAAATTGAGAATGGAGAATTGAGAATTGAGAAATGGAAATCGGGGATTGGAATATTGGGTTTATTGATTTTTGGTAATTTAATTAATTTAGCAAACCAAATAATTGTATTGACGATCCCCTCAATCAAATGAAACAAATTGGACAAAAAAAGATTAACTGTATAAAGAATAATCTTGATAAAAAACAAAACCGGCCGGCCGAAAAAGCGAAAAAAGTCGGCGGGATAAGTCAAAAGCTGCCCCCCTTTGAACATAACGGTATTATAATGAAATGGCCATGCTTTTCTAGAGAGAAAACCGGCCGTCGTCCGTCAAGTCTGTCAACGGTGTTGCCAAATTTGGGAACCATCGCCCTTGGGTTTTTAAAGTTTTGCCCTGATAGCCTCCCACAGACTGGGATTATTTCCTTCGTACCCCAGCGCCCAGATGGCGAGGCCGGCGAGCTCGGCTTGGTTTACCAAATCTAGTTTGAGGCCGAGGGAGCGTTCGTTTTCAAACCAAACCTGTTTCCAGCGTCCTTGGTCTTGATAGGCCAGCCAGGGGGTTTGCGAAAGACGGTCAAACATTACCGGCGCCGCGGTTTTTTTGATGGTCTCGGTGGTTCGTTTGATGGTAGATAAAGCCCCCGATTGGCCAAGGGTAAAGGCGTAGGGTTGATTGTCTACGGTGACCCACTCGTAGCCGTAGAACGGTATCCCCAAAACAATTTTTTCTGGCGGAGCGGTTTTGATATAGCCGGTAATGGCGGAGTAAACGTCGTATTCGAATTTTTCCTTGCCAAACAGCGGTGCTACTGGACCGGAAATTGTCGAAGAGGGCCGGGTAAAATCGTAGGCCATGACAATAATAAAATCGGCAAATTTGGCAATTTCGGGGATATCGTACATTCTTATTTTCCAAACGGCGTCGGCAAAGGTGGCCACCGACAGAGTAGCCGCCGCCGGCAGGCGGCCCTTAAACTCCCTTACGAACGAAGTGTAGTTTTTAGTTAAACTGGCCGGTGGAGTTCCGGCGTATTCAAAATCAAGATTTAACTCCGTGAGGCCGTACTTATTCATAATTTCCAAAGTGTTGTTAACAACTTTTTGGCGTTTAGCGGGGTTGTTGACGACGGAGAGAATATCCTCTTGCTTCATACAGCTAATGGTTAAACCCTGTTTTTTTCCGATTTTGGAAAAGTCTTTGAGCCGCGACCAGCCGGGGTCGGCCCTGTCAAATTCGCCGTCGGCTTTGACCGTTAAGGAAAAATAATAAACGATATCCACGTTTTGGAACGGTCACAGATTTATATCTTTCATTGTCCAAAAAGGCAAAAAACCCAAGACTAATCTGGGTGGTTTTTCAACCGCCGCTTTCTCGGGCGGCTTTTGCGAAGAAGTGGCGATCGGCGACAGAAAAATCGGATTTTGGCTTTTAAGTTTCCATCTGCCAAGAAGCAGCGCCGCTAACAAAAAATAAACTAAAACCGCTCCGGCAATAATTTTTTTCATCAGAAAATTGTAGCATGAAGTCGGGGTTGGGTGGTGGTTACCATGGGCAATCGACACAGAAGTCTTTTTGGAAGGGGTCGGAGAGAACGATATGGTCTTCCTCACGGACCTGATCAGGTTGGAAATTACCGGAGGCTTGTTTACCGGTATCCTTGAAAACCCAAATCTTGCGTTTTTGATTCCAAATATTGTCCGGGTCTCGGGGGGCAAAGGCTTTAATAAAATATTCCCCGCGTTTTGGGCAATCGTTAGCCGGTAACAGGCCTGACAATGAACAGATTTCTACGAAGACTACGCTGTCCGGTTTTTGCGGCCACTCAATTTTTTTGACATTTTTTAGAGAGAGTTTCATAAGTTTATTCCAAATCGGGGCCGCCCCGGTGTTGCCGGATTCCAAATAAGGGGACATGGGGGAATTATCATTATTACCAACCCAGACCGCCACTAAACGATTTTCTTTGCCCGAGGTGTAGCCGATGGTCCAGTTATCTCTTTTATCTTCGGTTGTTCCGGTTTTAACCGAGACTCCGGGGATATTTAATACCGACCCGCCGCCAAAAGTCGCCGCTCGCGCGCCATCATCCAATAAAATGTGGGAAATAAGAAAAGTTACTTCTTGGGGTAAGACCCAGTTGTCATACGAAATCCACGGTTTGGAACCGTCCCATAATTGAGGGGTTAGGGGATAGGGGCTAGGGGTTAGGGTTTCTAAAACATTGCCATTATTATCCTCAACTTTGAGAATTGAAATTAAATTTTGTTTGCGGCCGGAGTTGGCAAAAACGCCGAAAGCTACGGCCATATCCGCCATTTTTACCTCCCCACCTCCCAAAGTTAACGAATAACCATACCGGCCCTTTTCCGTAAATGTGGTTATTCCCATGGCTGATGCCGTGGCAATGAAATCCTCCATTTTATTTAGGGCCAGTTCTTTGACCGCGGGAATATTTAAAGAATTACCTAGAGCAAATCTGGTTTGTACCACCCCATGAAATTTGGCATCATAATTTTGCGGGCAATAACTTTTCCCATTATACGGCGGGAAACAATACTGGGCGTCAACCCACGGCGTTGCCGGTGTGGTCGATCCTTTCAAAAATCCCAGGGCATAATTTAGGGGTTTGATGGCCGAGCCCGGCGAACGTTGGGCGTAAACGACATTTACCTTGCCCCCTTCGGTGGCAAAATAATCTTTTGATCCCACCATGGCCAAAATTTCTCCAGTTTCCGGTTGGGTTATTAAAGCCGCGCCGTTGCCAACTCTGAGATTTTTTTGGGCTTCGACGGCGCTAAGCATCATAGCCTCAGCTTCTTTTTGTAAATCCAAATCTAAAGTTGTGGTAACCTTTAACCCCCCGCGGGCGACTTTTTCTTCTCCGTATTTTTTCGCCAGTTCTTCCCGCACCTGCGCCACAAAATGGGGGGCTGTAAAATTCGCGCCCGCAGATGCAAAAACCAACCCCTCTCCGCTAATCGCTAACCCCCTGTCAATATAGCCATCATCTCTCATTCTTTGTAAAACCTCCTGTTGTCTATTGAGAGCCCGTTGGGGATCGGTGCCGAAAGGGGAATAATAAGTGGGGGCTTGGGGCAGGCCGGCTAAAAGCGAGGACTCCGCCAAGTTTAATTGTTCGGCGTGCTTGCCGAAGAAATACTGCGCCGCCTCTTCGATGCCGTAGGCCGTTCCCCCGTAGGGAACGCGGTTAAGATACATTTCCAAAATTTGACCTTTAGAATAAACTCGTTCTACCCACAATGCCAAAACCGCCTCTTTAATTTTTCTGGTAAGGGTTCGCTCCGGTGTCAGCAAGGACATTTTCACTAATTGTTGAGTTATGGTTGATCCCCCCTGCAGTCCTTTTTGTAAAACCATATCCCGAACAGCTCGTAAAATCCCTCCGGCAAAATTGATGCCATGATGGCGATAAAAATCTTTATCTTCTATCGCAATAGTAGCATTGATTAAATTCTTCGGGATTTTATCCAATGTCACTAAAGTTCTGTTTTCATTGAGGTAAACGTTGTAGAGAAGTTTTCCGTTGCGATCCAAGAGTTTTGTCGTCAGCGGCGGGGGATTATCGACTAAACTTGCCGGTGTCGGCAGGTCTTTGAAAAACAGGAATAAAGATAACAGGATGATAATGGACAGTCCGGCAAAAAAATAAATTTTATTTCTATTATTTTTAATCCCTTTTGCTCTTTGCCCTTTTCTCTTTGCTTCTCGCTTGGCCATGGAGGAATTATACACTATAAAATATGGACTTGACAAGTACAGAAATTCGGTTAAAATGTACATATGTACTCCAGATTATTAGTTCCGCCAGCACAACATAGCTTTTTCCTTTTTGGTCCGCGGGGAACCGGGAAGACAACGTGGGTCAAAAACAATTTTCCCAACCATCTTTATATTGACCTTTTAAATGGTAAAACATTTAACAACCTTATCCCCAACACATCAAGAATGGAGGAAATGATCCCTAAAAATTTTTCCGACTGGATTGTCATTGATGAAATTCAGCGGATCCCGGGGGTATTAAACGAGGTTCATCGGCTTATTGAAAGTAATCATCACAAATTTATTTTAACCGGTTCTTCAGCAAGAAAATTGCGTCGCGGGGGAGTTAATTTATTGGCTGGACGAGCGTTTATCTTCAATATGCACCCATTAACGGCATTTGAACTTGGTGACGATTTTAACCTTGAAGAAGCGGCCAAATTTGGTTTAATGCCGTCGGTCGTTAATCAAACGGATAAAGAGGACTATCTTGAGAGTTATGTTTCGGCCTATTTGCAACAGGAAATTGATCAGGAAGGGATAACTAGGAATTTGCCAGCCTTTGCGCGATTTCTCGAGACGGCGAGTTTTTCTCAGGGGTCGGTTTTGAATATGTCTGAGGTTGCTCGTGAAGCCTCTGTCGGTCGGCGGATGGTTGAGGATTATTTTTATGCTCTAGAGGATTTATTAGTGGGAGTAAGAATCCCGGTTTTTACTAAAAAAGCCAAAAGGAAACTTGTTTCCCACAATAAATTTTATTTCTTTGACGCTGGAATATACCGAACGGTACGACCAATAAGCCCATTTGATGACCCTCAAATGGTTGGCGGAATTGCATTAGAAACTTTAGTCTTACAAAATTTGCGAGCCATAAACGACTATTTGAAATTAAGATACCAAATCTATTATTTTCGTACCGTTGCCGGGGTTGAGGTTGATTTTATCCTTTATGGCGAGAGAGGTTTGATAGCAATTGAAGTTAAGAGTAAGAGAGATATCTTTGAAAGTGACTTAACGGGTTTAAAAACATTTTTAGAAGATTATCCTATTACAAAGTGTTATGTTTTTTACGGCGGAAAGCAAAAAATGTATTTTGATAATATTGAAGCCTGGCCCGTCCGCGACGCCCTTCTTCATTTACCGGAGATTTTAAGCAAGACAAATAACTAAACTTCTGCTATTCTATATTTATGAAAATAAAAAATGTGGCGATTTTAGGGTATGCGGATGCGAAGCCGGGGGATACGGAATATGAAGCGGCCAAGGAAACGGCGCGGATTTTGGCTCAAAACGGGTACACTATTGTTAATGGCGGCGGGCCGGGAGTAATGCGGGCGGCGACCGAGGGGGCCAATCTTGGCGGGGGAAAAGTTATTGGGATTACTTACTACCCGGAGGGAAAGATAGAGCATTTTGAAGGCCGTGATCCGGAAAATAAATTTGATGACGAGATCATTACCGACACTTATGTGGAACGAACTTTGCGGATCATGTCGTACTCTGATGTTTATATTATTTTTAACGGGGGAACGGGAACAATTTCCGAATTTGGGATGGCTTGGGGACTTGCCCGGATTCATTTTGGGAACCATCGCCCGCTTATTTTATTTGGCGAATTCTGGCACGAAATTATTGAGTCCATCGGCAAAAACATGAAGCTCCGGCCCGAAGAGTTAAAAGTTTATCATATTGTGACCAGCCCAGAGGAGGTACTAATCAAGATTAAATCACTGGAGGATGAGTAAATTCAAAATTCCAAGCAATATTTAAGTTTTCAAATTCAAAATTTAAACTTGGAATTTGTTTTGGGTTTTGAGTTTGGGTTTTGGAATTTATGCAAAATTTGGCATCATATTTAGATCTAGCCAATCATCGCCCCGATTCGACGGGGGGACAAATAGTAGAATTGTGCGCCAATGTCAAAAAATATGGTTTCAACGCGGCCTTTGTCAACCCTTTTTTTATTAAATTAGCCAAAGAGCAGGGGGTGAAAGTGGGGACGGTGATTTCTTTTCCCTTGGGACAGGAAACTTTGGATGTCAAAACCGGCTGCGCCGAAAGTTATGCTTCCCTTGGCGCTGACGAGCTTGATGTTTCCTTAAATGTTAGTTTTTTGAAATCGGGCAAGTGGGCGGAAAGTCTTGTGGAAATGAAAGCCGTTGTTCAATCGGCCCGGTCTGTTAACCCACAAATTATTATTAAATTTATTCCCGAGACTGGTTATTTAACCGAGGACGAAATAAAAAAATCCGCAGAATTGATTTTGGATTCCGGTGCCGATTTTTTCAAAACCTGTTCGGGGATGGGACCGCGAGGGGCAACGATTGAGGATGTCAAGATTGTTAGGATGATAGTGAATAATCAATTAAAAATAAAAGTGGCGGGGGGAATAACCACCCGCGACCACGCCATAAAATTTATTGAATCCGGCGCCGACCGCATCGGCACCAGCCACGCAGTGGAGATTGTGGAAAAACAGGAAAGTAAGGAGAATTTTGGAGAGTAAGGGAAAACTACCACGATTTAACAAAATAAAAGGCGTAAAACACTTGAAACCTCAAGGTTTAATGTTTAACATAGTAGGCGACATGTTTATAGCCATCTTCTCCGTCGGATAATTTTCCACTTTCTCCATACGCATTTTCTACCACTTTCCAATCCGAAATTTTTCCCTGGGCTCTCATAAGGTTAAAATTTTTTTCTAATTGACCATCTTTTCCCACACCAACCCAGTTAACCCCATCAGGCGAATTTATAAGCGTGAATGTTCCATTTGTTACCCATTCGAATCCAGGTCCCGGAGCCGCTGCAGCTCTCGCTTCAGCGATGTCATATTTTGAGGTTTCCATGCTTGTATTCTCTCTCTCTGCTTTACTTGTCAAGCCCCGTAAGGTATTCTGTAAATATGGATAATTTTGAAGTAGTTTGTTTAGGGGATGCCACGCTGGATTTATTTTTCTTTATAAATGACGCTTCGGTGCAGTGTGATATTAACAATCAAAACTGCGAGTTAACCTTAAAATACGCCGCCAAAATTCCGGTGGAAAAGTTTGCCCGCAGTCTGGGAGGCAACGCCGCCAATGTCGCCGTCGGGTTGTCGCGGCTGGGGTTAAAAACCGCTCTTGTTTCCGCTTTTGGCAATGACGAAGACGGGGTGTTTATTAAAAGAAAACTGATGGAAGAAAATGTTGACATTTCTTTTTCGGTGACCCCCCAAACCCGCCGCTCAAACACTTCCTCAATCATTGTTTTTAAAGGCGAGCGGACAATTTTGACCTATCATGACGAGCTGTCAGGGGAGATTAGAGTTCCGGAAAGTAAATGGTTTTATTTGACTAACATTTTTTTTGATATTAACTTGCTGCCCGTGGAAGCAAAAATTGCTTTTAACCCCGGGGTCAGGGAGATAAAAAAAGGAGGGGATTTTTTACAGACGATTCTGGAGAAAACAGAAATATTATTTGTCAATAAACAGGAATCCGAATTAATTGGAGAGACAAAAGTTAAAACAATTGTAGTGACTGATGGGTCAAATGGAGCCAGAGGTTTTGAGGGCGGAAAGGAATATTTTCAGGAAAGTTTAGCCGAAAATATTACGGAAACTACCGGGGCGGGGGATGCTTTCGCCGCCGGCTTTCTGGCCGCCCGGTTTTATGGTAAAACAATAGAAGAACAGCTCTTGTGGGGAGCAAAAAATTCCGCAAGCGTTATTTCAAAAATAGGGGCCATTGAAGGACTTTTACAGCATGTTAATTGATTTATTTAAAACAGCAAAAGAAAAAAAGCTTGCCGTTGGGGCATTTAATGTTGGCGGCCTGGAGTCATTACGGGCCATTGCCACTGCGGCCAAAAATCTTGAGAGCCCGGTTATTGTCGAAGTTTCCCCGGGCGAGCAAAAATACCTCGGCCTGCAAAACTTTTCTTCACTTGTTAATAATCTAAAAGAAGAACACGGGGTAGAAATGTTTCTCAATTTGGATCATGGAGAAGATCTGGAAATAATAAAATCTTCGATTGAGCTTGGTTTCGACATGGTTCATTTTGACGGATCAAAACTGCCACCGGAAGAAAATATTCGTTTATGTCAGGAGGTTGTTGCTATGGCCCATAGCAGAGGAATTTTAGTAGAAGGAGAAATGGATCAAATCGGTAAAAAAATTACCGCTCCGGTGTTGGCAAAAAAATTTGTTGAAGAAACAGGAATCGATATTTTTGCGGTTTCCATTGGAAACAAACATGGGATGGGTGAGGAAGAAAAATTGGACCTGGAAAAATTACAGGAAATCAATGAGGTCTTACCTCAGACCTTTTTTTCATTGCATGGCGGATCGGGAGTGGCACCAGAGGATGTGGCCGCAGCTGTAAAACTTGGGATTGTTAAAATCAACGTCAACACAGAATTACGAATGGCCTACAGAGAAACTTTGGAAAATGTTTTGCGCGGCGACCCGGAAGAAATCGCGATGTATAAATTAACCCCCCCCGTCATCGAAGCCGTGGAGAAAGTCGTGGAAGAGAAAATTTTATTGTTTGGTTCCTCAAATAATTAATTATGATTACTCTGTCTGTGATTGATAACACAATTAGAAATAAACGCGTGTTGGTCAGGGGGGACATTGATGTTCCGGCGGACGATGCCACACGATTGGAAGCGATTTGGCCCACCATAGAATTTTTATTAGAACGAGAAAATATCGTTATATTGTGTGGCCACTTGGGTCGCCCGCAGGGCGCTTTTGAAGAGCAGTTTTCTACAAAACGGGTTGCTGGGTGGTTCGCGAAGAAGGAAGTTGATAACAGTTGGATCGACGGATCGTTTCATGGTTTTGAAATTAATAAAAACTTTATTGTTTTAGAAAATTTGCGATTTTTTCCCGAAGAAGAAAATAACGATCCAGAATTTACTAAAGAATTATCAGAATTGGGAGAAGTTTATGTTAATGAGGCTTTTGCGACTTGCGAAAGAGAACACGCTTCAATAGTTGGCGTCCCTAAATTATTGCCCCATTATGCCGGCTTTCGATTGGCAAAAGAAATCGAAGTTTTAGAAAAAGTTTTAGAAAATCCTCGCCGGCCGCTTTTGGCCATAATTGGCGGGGCCAAGATCGAAACAAAAGTTCCGGTTATTTCTAAAATGGCAGAGTTGGCGGATAAAGTTTTGATTGGGGGAAAAATTGTAACTGAAGCCTTTAGTTATCCATTGGACAGAAATAAAGTTACTGCCTTGCCATTAACAGAAGATTTTAAAGACATTTTTCCTCAAGCGATTGCCGATGTTGAAGCCGATTTTTTACTGGCCAACACCATTGTTTGGAACGGACCGTTTGGAGCCATTGAAGAGGAACAATGGCAGGCGGGGACCAAAAAAGTTGCCGAATTAATTAGTAAAAATAAAAAAGCCTATAAAATTGTCGGCGGAGGGGACACGGTCGCGTTTTTGCGAAAACTTGGGGTATTAAATTGTTTTGACTGGGTGTCAACGGGGGGAGGGTCAATGCTCAAGTTTTTGGCAGGCGAGGCTTTACCTGGAGTAATTGCTTTGCTAAACTGGATGAAAGGTAGTTAGGAAGGTAGGTATACAGGAATACAGCCTGTCTACCTGTAAACCTAGCTGCCTGTATGCCTTTTATGATCAAAGTAGCAATCAATGGCTATGGAAGAATTGGAAGAGTAGCCCATCGGGTAATTCTCGAGCGGTTTTCTAATGAAATTGATCTGGTAGCTATTAATACGGGCGGTTCGACGGATATTAAGGGTTGGGCTTATTTATTAAAACATGATACTGTTTACGGAATCTTAAAAAATCACGAAATTTCTTCCGACGAAAAAAATATTATCGTTGACGGCAAAAAAATTCCCGTCTTTAGTGAAAGATCGCCGGAAATGTTGCCGTGGAGGCAGTTAGGCGTGGATGTGGTTATTGAGTGCACCGGAGCGTTGACAACGGAGGAAAAAATAAAAGACCATTTGGCCGCGGGCGCCAAAAAAGTAGTTCTGTCTGCCCCGGCTAAAGATTCAATCATTAAAACTTATGTTATTGGTGTTAACGAAATCGGTGGGGAAAATATTATTTCTAACGCCTCCTGCACCACCAATTGTATTGCCCCGGTAGCCCAGATCATGGTCTCCCGGTTTGGGGTTTACAAGGCGATGATGACGACGATGCACGCTTATACCACTGATCAAAGATTGCAGGACGGAGGACATACTGATTACAGACGATCCCGGGCCGCCGGGATGAATATTATTCCCACCACCACCGGCGCAACTAAAGCGGCGGCGGAAACGGTGCCCGAACTGCGGGGGTTATTTACCGGAGTGGCGGTCCGCGTTCCCGTTATCACCGGCTCGCTGTCTGATTTCACCTTTCACTTAAAACGCAACACGACAGTCGGGGAAGTGAATCAAATTTTAAAAGAAGAAGCGGAATCGGTAAGATATAAACATATTTTAGAAGTAACCACCGACCCGATTGTTTCCTCGGACATTGTCGGCGATCCTCATTCGGCCATTGTGGATTTATCCCTGACCCAAGTCGTCGGCGGAGACTTAGTAAAAATTTTCGCCTGGTATGACAACGAGTGGGGGTACGCCAATCGGTTAGTAGAAGAAGTAATATTATGTGGGCAATCTTAGCAATTTTATCCTCTGTCTCCGCTGCATTAGTGGCCATTTTTGGCAAAGTTGGCCTAAAAAATATTGACGCAACCATGGCCACCGCGTTGCGGGCGGTAATTATGGCGGTTGCTGTCTTCGGGTTGGCAGTGGGAACGGGGAAATTCTCTGGCCTTTCCAAATTAGCGGCCAATGATTGGGTTTGGATTATTTTATCCGGTCTGGCCGGGGCCGCGTCCTGGATTTTTTATTTTGCGGCCTTAAAAATGGGTGATGCCACCAAAGTTGCGGCTATTGACCGAACATCCATAGTTTTCGTTGTTGTTCTGGCAATATTATTCCTTGGGGAAAAATTTACCTGGCTAAAATTATTGGGGGCCATTTTAATTGGTGCCGGGGCGTTTTTGATTACAAGATGATTAAACGCCAACATATTTTAATTAATGGCCATAAATGGGAATATTTACGATTTGGCAGAGGCGCGCCGATTGTTTTGGTGCATGGATTTACGTCCAGCGCCTATTTTCTTGTTCCAATGGGTCGATATCTTGAAAAGAAATACGCGGTTATAATTCCATTTTTACCTGGGTTTGGCTACACAAAATCGTTACCCATTAACGGGTATCGGGAAATAACAGAAGGCCTGGAAACATTTTTAGAAAAATTAAACGTAAAAAACCCTACCGTTTTTGGTGTTTCGCTTGGGGGCATGCTAGCGCTGTCACTCGCACTTAGGGGGAGAGTTAAAGTGAAAAGAGTTGTCGTTGACAGCCCTTGGTGGCGATTTGAGGGCCTTGGCCATCACTTCGTAGAAAATTTTGAAAGAAAACTGGTAACTCTTTCGCCAAAGTTTATCGAAAAAATCCGGTCTAAGGTATTTATTAAAATATTGTTGTATGCCATTGAGATAATGTGTCCAAAAGACAGGAGAGACAGTTTGGAAAGAATTATGGTTCACTGGAGAAAAAGAATAGTAAATTTGTTGTTGCGGATTGATATTCGGGGGAATATAGAGATTTTTAATTCATTTAAAAACACCAATTTAGGCGAGAAACTCAAAACCATTAACTGCCCGGTGGTGCTAATAGGGTGCGATTTGGATGATGTCATTTGTCCGGCCGAAGTTAGACGGCTGCAGGAGATTATTGGCCCGAAAGCTAGATACGTTGAGTTGTCCGGTCTAACCCACTCCGCGATTGTGGAAGATCCTAAGAAACTGGCAGAAGTTATTACACAAAAGTACTAATTGATTTTAAGTGTTACAATCATACCATGAAGAAAATTTTAGTTTTAATTTTTTCATTCTTTATTTTATTATCATGCCCCGCAAAAACTTTTGCGGGAGTGGATTATAAATTGCCGTATCCGGGGATTTTGCCCAATAATCCTTTGTGGCCTGTTAAAGACCTGCGGGACAAGGCAATCAGTTTGTTCATTTTTGATTCAGTCACTAAAGCGCAATATTATTTGCGTCAGGCGGACAAACGATTCGCCGCCGGGTTAGCTTTGAACGACAAAGAGGTCTTACGGTGGGCGTACGAATATCTGGGAGAAGCTGCTAAAAATAAAGAGATTTTCCCTCAGGTTTCCCTCGCCCTGTTAAAGTATGAAGAAGAATTGGGAGCCAACAAAACCGACCCAGACTTTATAAAACTTAAAGAACGAATAAATATTTTATTTTTCGAGAGACTAACCCCTAACCCCTAGTCCCTCTATGCCCATGATGTAGTTTGTCCCTTTAATTGGCAGTTGACCCGGCGTGATTCGGCTTTTATAGTTGGTGACATGTCCCAAATTGTTCCGGATAAATTAAATGAACCGATCCCAAAAATAGTCAAACCTGGCCGGCCGGCAAAAACAAATTCTATTATTCCTCCCATGCCCGGGGATCTGATAAATGGTGAGTGGAGCGAACAGGCGGTTAAGGTCTTAAAAGAAAGATATTTGTTAAAAGATCAAAACGGGGAAACAATCGAAACTCCCGATCAAATGTGTTGGCGGGTCGCCTGGGACATCGCCTCCGCCGAAGCTAATTTTGGCAAAGGATTTGAAGACATAATGACACAAGCCCGGGAATATTACTCTCTAATGGCCACGCATGAATTTTTGCCCAATTCCCCAACGCTGGCCAATGCCGGTAAAGGCAACAATTTGCAGTACAGCGCTTGTTTTGTGCTGCCGGTTGAAGATTCTATTGAGGGAATTTTTGACGGTATTAAATGGCAGGCACTGATTCATAAGTCCGGCGGAGGAACGGGATTTTCCTTTTCCAGACTCCGCCAATCCGGAGCGATTGTTGGCTCAACTAAAGGGGTGGCTTCCGGGCCGGTTTCATTTATGAAAGTTTACGATGCCGCCACTGAACAAGTCAAACAAGGGGGAATGCGCCGGGGAGCGAACATGGGCATTTTGCGCGTTGACCATCCGGATATTTTAGATTTTATTCATTGCAAAGAAACCGGGGGGATAACTAATTTTAATATTTCTGTGGCGGTCACGGATGAATTTATGCAGGCTTATTTTAATGATGAAGAGTATGATTTATTTGATCCTAAAACCAAACAGCCGGTCAAAAAACTTAAGGCTCGATTTGTGATGGAAGAAATCGCTAACGGTGCCTGGAAAACCGGCGATCCGGGGATGATTTTTATTGACAAACTAAACGAAGGCACAAGCAATCCTGTACCGTCGCTTGGTCCCGTCGAGGCAACTAACCCCTGTGGTGAACAACCATTATACCCATTTGATGCCTGCAATCTTGGTAGTATCTTTCTAACTTACTTCGTATCCAATGGAGAAATTGATTGGCAAAAATTAGAAAAAATAACTAAGACCGCCGTTAGGTTTTTGGATTCGGTTATTGAAAGAAACCCCTTCCCTTTGCCGCAGATTAAAGAAACAGTTGGAAAAATTAGAAGAATAGGGCTCGGGGTTGGGGGGTGGGCGGATATGCTGGCGCAACTGGGAATCCCTTATAACAGCGAAGAAGCCATCGATCTGGCAGAAAAAATTATGAAATTTATTAATGACAAAGGTCATGAGACTTCGCAGGAATTGGCGGCGGAGCGGGGGGCGTTTCCGTTATTTTCTGAAAGTATTTTTAAAGATGATAAGCCAATAAGAAATTCCACCGTGACAACCATTGCTCCAACCGGGACGATTGGAATTATTGCCAACGCTTCAACCGGGGTCGAACCATTTTTCGCGATTTCTTACAAGCATGACAACGCCCGAGGCAGAGTGATGTTTTTCACCAGTCCGATTTTTGAAAAAATGGCCACAGGACAACCTTGGTACCGTGAAGAAATAAAAGAAAAAATTGCCAATGAAGGGACAATTGCCCATATCGAGGAAGTCCCTGAAGAATTGAGACGGGTTTTTGTGACCGCGCATGATATCAGTCCTGATTGGCATATTAAAATGCAGGCGGCGTTTCAAAAATACACGGATAACGCCGTTTCGAAAACTATAAATCTACCAAATTCAGCAACGGTTGAAGACATTAAGAATGCCTATGTTTCGGCTTATCAGACTGGGTGTAAGGGAATTACCGTCTATCGGGACGGGTGTAAGGAGGTACAGGTGTTAAATATAGGAACTAAGGGGCAGGGAGTAGTGAACGGGAAACAATCAATTATTAAAAAAGAGCTACCAAAAAGACCGGTGAAGGTTGAAGGGGCGACGTATCGGATTGAAACCCCACTGGGAACGGCCTTTATTACCGTTAATCACGATGAAGAAAATAATCCTTTCGAAGTTTTTATCAATATTGGTAAGGCCGGGTCGGAAGTGGCGGCCATGGCCGAGGCTTTGGGCCGGCTTATTTCTACTACTTTGCGGTTTGGCAATCACCGGCCAGCCAAAGAACGGGCTTTGGAAATTGTTGATCAACTCTCCGGCATCGGCGGAGCCGGCGTTGTTGGTTTTGGAGCTAATAAGGTTAAAAGTCTCCCCGACGCGGTTGCCAAGGCCATCGCGATGCATTTTGGAGTGGGAAACAAAAATATGGAATCTGGAATTTTGAATATGGAATCCGAGAAAAAAACCCAAGAAGTTTTTAATTCTAAATTCCAAATTCTAGATTCAAAATTCAATGAGGTAAAGCGGGATCTTTGCCCGTCCTGCGGCGCCGCGGCTTTGGTTCTTGAAGAAGGTTGCTCCAAATGCTACGCGTGTGGATTTTCAAAATGTTAGTCTAAATATTTTTCCAACTCTTTTTTCATTTCATGCTCGCTTGTTATGTCTTTAAAGTAGGCGAGGAAGCGTAAAAACATTCCGGTGTCGACCTTTTTAAGTTTATTTAAAACAGTATCGCCAATTATTTCCGATTTAATCCGTTTTTGTTTTAAAAATAATATTTCTCGCTCAACTTCGAGGGTGACCCGGTCAACTTTTTTGGCGCGATTTGCTGTTTTGGAAACCGTCGCTCGGTAAAGCCCAGTATACAATTTCATGCGGTTGTACATCTCCGGCTGGCCGGATTTTTTAATAACCACTAAATGGGAAAGATCAATAATTTCGTGGGTGGTAAAAAGAGCTTTACAGTGCCAACAACGCCGCCGTCGCCAAATTTGAGAATTATCCCGTGTCGGTCGGGAATTAGTGACAATTGTTACGGGCCGATGGCAATACGGACATTCCATATCAAGATGTTGATATCTAAAACTAATATTTAGTACTTTTTGATCTAAAAATCAAGGTTGCAATTCTGTTTCTCTATCCATATGCCGTACTATCAATATGTTGTTATGGTGTTAAAGTTTAATTGTGAGAATTCAAATTCGCTGGGGGCGATGCAACCCAATCGATGGAAAATTAATCCACGAGAGAGTTGTTGATTATAATGGTGAAGGGGGTCGTAGTGGGGCAACTGATTTCGTTAGAAACCTAGTTTTTAACAACACTGGCACTTTTTGCGATGGTCAAATCATAGTTGATGGAAATGTTGTCGACGAATTTAATCGGTATTCAAAAGAGGGTGGTTAAATTAATTTAAACTCAATATCAAAAAAGGGAAACAAATACTTCCTTAATATTGTTTTGTGGGACGAAAAAAGATGATAGACCGGCGTGTCTGGTAATGATGCGATACGGGCGTTAGATATTTTATTGAGGGGGAACCAATAAGTTTGGATCATGGTCAAGTTAATTTTCGAATTAATAAAAAAACTTCCCGACGTTCCTGATTGGTGGTGACCGAAACCATATGAATTTGAAGATTATACTGTTGAGGCAAGACTTGGTAATGGGGCGATAGTGAATTATCATTGGAGTGGAGGAGAAATTGGTGGTGAAGGAGATGATTTCAAAGGTAACGGGATAAGAGAAAAAAAGATGTTAAGCCGGGAGAAAGGAAACAAATTGGATCAATAATTTTTGAAGGTTATTGATACAATCGAAAACATTATGGACAGCAAAACGACGTTAAAAGATATTAAGGGAAAGATAAAAAAGATGCGGGAGGTGCGGGGGGTGGAAGCCGGAACCGAGAAGTTACGCCATTTCTATCTGTCTCGAAGCGGCGGAGTTGTTGGAACATTTCCGGTGGGATGACCGGAAACTAAATAAAGAGGAGATAAAAATGGAAATCGCCGACGTTTTGGTTTATCTTTGTGATTTTGCCAATTGCATGGATATCGATCTAAGCTTGGCACTTGATAAAAAATTAAAAAAGATTGACAAAAAATATCGCGCCGAAAAAATTCTCCAACACGGCGACGAGTTTTATTATTGACAAAAGAAAAAATATCGAAGCAAAGACTAGTCTTCGTCAATTTTTCTTATATTTATCCCACAATTTAAAATACGGGCGGTTGTTGGTGTAAATGTGGCCAATAACAGAAATTAAAATTAAAATTATGCCGGCAAGAGCAAATGCCACAAAAATTTCCCGGCCAAAAATATAAATTAACAAAGAAAAAATTAATAAAATTACACTCCAAAAAGCTTTATGGAGATGATTATCCACAGGTAATAACCCAACCACTCTCCGGCGTGTTAAAAATCTGGCCAAATGTCTATTTCACCTTATTAATTCAAATTCAATAATTAAAAACAGATCGGAATCGGCGATGGGACGGCCAAGAAAAGCATACCAACTCGAATAATTTGCTCGTTGATTTTCCTTGTCTGTAAAATTTTTATCAACCGGGATATCCTTAAATAAAATTTCTCCCCTGTTGGTTATTTTGGCTTGACACACAATTTTTTTGGTTGTGCTGTTTTGGATTTTTACAATGTCGCCAATTTGTAAATAATCATATTTTTTCCCAAAGCGGTAAGTCTTAACTTTTTTACCCGCAAGAATTAAGGTCACAATTTCTGGAGCAAACATAATAGCATATTTATCTGGAAGCGGTTCTGTTTTATTGACGGTAACATTTTGCATGGTGGTATTATATTACAAATGAAAACTTATACCCTGGAACTTTGTGGGGTGAAACGAGAGTTGCCGCTGACGGCGGTCGGCAGGACAACCCAACTTGCCAATTTTTCGCTGTTGGGAGATGTGGAATTAACTCGTTTAATTGCTAAAGAACTAAGTTTAAAGTTTAAAAGTTTAACTTTTGATTGTTTTGTTGGGCCGGAAGTAAAAGTGGTTCCTTTGTTGCAAGAATTGGCCGGGCAATTAGACTATAAAAAATATGTCGTTTGCCGCAAATCAATTAAACCCGGAATGCTGGCCCCCATTATTTTAAAACCCTTGCCTCATTTTCCAAAACACGTCAAACAACTGGTTTTGGACGGCCGGGATGCGACCTTTCTGAAAGGCAAAAAAGTAATAATTATTGACGATGTTATTTCGACCGGGGTAACGATGCGGATGATGACCCACCTGATGACCAAAGTGGGAGCCGAGGTTGTTCTTATGGCCGCCGTTTTAAAACAAGGCAAACAGTTTGATAAGTTTGACAATTTATTGACTATTGGCGAATTACCCGTCTTTAAAACAATGTGATTTCATTAAATTAATGAGACAGCTGTCTAAATCATGGCTTCGAATTTTTTCCGGTTTTTTAACTGATATGTCCGCTGCTTGGGTTGCCACGATTGTTGTTATTTCAAATTTTGCCGGAGTGGAGATTTTTCGTAGTTCTGCGTTATTGACAGTAAACTTAATTCTTGCTACAGTATCTTTATTACTGGCCGTCCGGCTGGACGAGGCAATATATGATTGATTTCGCTGATTTTAATGTTAAGTTATCGATTTCTTACGGGGTAATGTTGATCGTCATCCTGTTGTTTTACATTGCCTTTTACAAAAATGTTCCCAAGAGATCTAAAGGCGGATCTTAAATAATAAATTTACAGTGTAATAGCCCCCGCTCTTACGGGGTCAAATATATGAACTTTTTTAAGAGAATTTTTTTAGTGGTTGTGGTGTTTTGATTGTCATCTCGACGCAACGTCGGGATTTTTTATTTTTAGGGGTGAATAAGTATGCCGAATGATGAACATTTTGCTTTAGACGGACGATGCGCTCAATGTCCGGGGTGCTTAATCCCGCACAGGGGTTGCCACGTTTCGGGAACATTAAGATTGACTCCGGAATGCGCCAAAAAATGGCAAGAAGTTACTGCAACACAAAACAGAAAACCGGTGACTAATATTGCGGTGGGTGAGGAATAAATTTTCTGGCAATTATACGGTGATTATTTCCAAATTTTGCCTCAAACATGTGACACCTTGCGACCTGACATCTTGAGGGGAGACAGTCTTTAAAAATTTCCACAACGCAGGCGTCCTCAACCGATTCTTCGGGCGGTTCGCAAAAGCCGTGAGTTTTTTCAGTCGGAAGACCAATAAAAAAGTTTTCGGGAGAACACCAGCTATTTTAAAAAATTTTCCCATTGACAAGCAAGGGGGGAAATAGCGTATTATGCTCAAGTGGCGATACCGCTTGGACTATCTTATGACGACGTCCTTCTTGTGCCGCAAAAAACGGACGTTTCCTCACGGAAACTGGTTGACACCTCAACTTATTTAACCAAAGATTTAAAGATAAACATTCCTATTGTCTCGGCCAATATGGACACGGTTACCGAAAGTGATATGGCAATTACTATGGCTCTAAATGGCGGCATCGGCGTTATTCACCGTTTCTTGACTTTGGATGAACAGCTTGGTGAAGTTGTCCGGGTTAAAATGCATGACGGTTTTATGATTCATAATCCCAGGACGGTTTTTCCCGAAGATAATCTGGAGAAAGTTCATGAATTGGTAGCCAGATTTGGCAACACCGGTTTTGTGGTTGTGGATAATAACAACGGGGTGTTGGGGATGTTGTCCAAACGGGACTATGTTTATGAGACCAATTTGAAACTTCCGGTCAAAAAATTGATGACCCCCCGGGAAAAATTGATTACCGGTCGGCCGGAAATTGACCGTCAAACCGCCCGGGGTTTATTTGCCAGACATAAAATTGAAAAACTGCCTGTCATCGACGCGGATAATAAATTGATTGGATTGATTACGGCAAAGGCTTTAAGCAATGAAATAAAATACCCTAATTCCGCTCGGGACAAAAAGGGGATGTTGCTGGTGGGGGCGGCGGTGGGAGTAAAAAATGAGGACCGCGAGCGCGCCAAAGAGTTAGTCAAAGCCGGAGCCGACGTCATTGTGGTTGATATAGCTCACGGGCATGCCGATTCGGTCGTGGAGATGACGAAATTTCTCAAAAAAAGTTTAGATTGTCAAGTGGTGGCCGGCAATGTGGCAACCCCCGCAGGGGTGAGAGATTTAATTAAAGGCGGAGCGGATGGAGTCAAAGTGGGAATCGGGGCCGGGTCGGTTTGTATTACCCGGATCGTGGCCGGAGCGGGCTATCCGCAGTTTAGCGCGGTTATGGACTGCGCAAGAGAAGCCAAAAAATTTAAAGTTCCGATAATTGCCGATCAAAGCATCCGCGCCGGCGGGGATGTGGCTAAAGCCGTGGGCGCCGGAGCGGGAACGGTAATGGTTGGGTCGCTTTTGGCAGGGACGGACGAGTCGCCGGGGTCAATTGTGATTCGCAACGGTAGGAAATATAAAATAACCCGAGGAATGGCCTCGCTTGGGGCTAACTTATCCCGAAAAATAAAAGACGGGGCTAAAGAAAAAGTGGTCGAGGAGCTGAAAGAATATGTGGCTGAAGGGGTGGAGGCCATGGTGCCGTATAAAGGTAAAGCGGAAGAAGTTTTAAACCAATTAGTGGGCGGTTTTCGCAGCGGAATGAGTTATACTGGGGCAAAAACTGTTTCGGAAATGCAAGAAAAAGCCAGGTTTGTTCAAGTGACGCAGGCCGGAATTCGAGAAAGCAATCATCATGATGTAGAATTGGTCTAATGAAAATCTACACAAAACGGGGGGACAGGGGGACAACTTCGTTGTTTGGCGGGAAGCGGGTTAAAAAATCGCACAAAGTAATTGAGGCAATCGGGACAATAGACGAATTAATCGCGTGGCTCGGGATTTTACATTTACAAAAAATCCAATGTTACTTAATGGAAATTTCTTCGGCTATAGCAAAAGAATCTAGAATCTTGAATCCAGAATCTGGGGTTCAAGAACTAGAACAGGAAATTGACAGAATGCAAAGTAAATTGCCGGAACTTCATAATTTTATTTTGCCGCGAAACAATATTCATATCGCCAGGGCGGTGTGCCGGAGAGCGGAGAGAAGGATAATGGGCATACCGGCAGGTAGGAGTATGGGTAAATATCTCAATCGCCTCTCGGATTATTTATTTGTTTTAGCTCGATACGAGGATTTTAAAAAGGGGAAAAAAGAAGTAATATGGAAGAATGAAGGAAGAAAATTACTGGAAAAAGTACGGCAAAGAGATTGAAGTCGAGGACGAAGTCAGAGAATTAGGTCTGGAAAAAGTTGAGAATGGTGAGGTAGAGATTCCGGAAAAACTGGCCAAAGAGATGGGGGTCGAAGAATATGTTACCCACGAGACAGATTTTCATAAGGCTACGGGCTTTTCTATCGCCGGTGTTAGTTTGACTGATGACCAAATTACTTTTGGGAGAAAACAGCCGATCAAAAAATCTCTTCGTTGGTTGGTGGAGTGGTTTATTATGGAGTTACTAAAAGCCAAATACATTGTTAAGTGGATTAAGGGGAAGTTTTCTAGAGCAAAGAAAAATGTAGTATCATAACTTTGATGGAAAATTCTTTTGATCTTTCGGGCATTCCGACGTTTGAACAGTTGTTTTTGTGGCTGTTGGTGTTTGGGGTCCTGATGGTTTTAACCGTCGGATCGGCGGCCTTGGCGGGTTATTTGCTTATTCAACTTCTGAAATGGCGCAATCGGGAAGAACAGGCCTTGTCCTTTGTCCTTCTGGAAGTGGCCGTGCCGCGGGACAACGAAATAAAAATTGACGCCATGGAACAACTGTTTTCCTCGCTCTATGCTCTCAAAAAAGGCGGTCCGTGGTGGAAACTTCCCTGGCTTTCGCCCCAGGACCATATTTCATTTGAGTTGGTCGGCCGGCACGAGGATATCAGATTTTTCGTCTCGGTCCCCAACCAGCACCGTGACTTATTGGAAAAACAGATACACGGAACCTATCCCGGCGCTATCGTTAAAGAGGTTGAGGATTACAATTTATTTGACGAAGACGGTGAAGTGGCTTTTCTCTCCCTGAAGCTGCGCGCCCCAAATTTTTATCCCATCAAAAGTTTTAAAGACATGGCCGTCGATCCGATGTCCATTATTACTTCATCTTTGGCTAAACTGTCCGTAGGGGAGTCCTGCGCCATTCAAATAATTATCGCTCCGGCGGAGAATAAGTGGCGGTCACAGGGCAAAAAATTTATTGCCCGGACCAAGAAAAACGAAGCCGATCCGGAAAAAGCCAAATTTAACGTTGACGCCAAATCTTTGGAGCTTGTTGAAGCGAAGACGGGGAAACCCGGATTCATGACCTCGATAAGAATTGTCGCCTCGGCGCAAACCATGTCTGCGGCTAAGTTAATTTTAAACAATGTAAAAGCGGCGTTTGAACAGTTTAATGGCGACCAGAACGGTTTCGCCAAGGATAAAATCAGGATTCAGGCCAACTTCATGACCGACTTTATCTACCGGTATCAACCGATATTTAGGATCCCGTCAATACTGTCATCCGAGGAGCTGGCCACGATTTATCATTTCCCCAATAAATCCATTGACACTCCGCATATTTATTGGCTCAACGCCAAAAGGGCCCCCGCTCCGGCCAGAATTTCAGAAAAGGGGCTTTATCTGGGAAAATCCGTGTATCGGGGGGTGAGCCGACCGGTGTATCTTGATGACAACGACCGCCGGCAACACGTCTATATCGTGGGAGCCACCGGAACCGGAAAATCGCTTTTGATGTCCCAGATGATTTTGCAGGATATTCGGGCGGGTAAGGGAGTGTGTTTTATTGACCCCCACGACACCTACGAAACCATCTTGGAACAGATGCCGCCGGAACGAGCCGAAGACGTAATTTATTTTGACCCGTCAAATCTGGAGCGCCCCATGGGGCTAAACATTATGGAGGCTTACTCCGAAGAACAGCGGCACTACATTGTAACGTCAATTATCGGCCTGTTTTACAAACTTTATGATCCCCACCAGACCGGCATTGTTGGTCCGCGGCTGGAGCACAATATCAGAAACGCCATGTTGACGGTTATGGCCCAGCCGGGGACGACCTTTATCGAAGTCCAGCGGGCTTTAACAGACCCGTCCTATGTTCAGGAATTGCTTCCGTTAGTAAAGGACCCGATGATCAGACGTTACTGGACGGACCAGATTGCCCAGACGGCAGAATTTCACAAATCAGAAATTTTAGATTATATCGTTTCCAAATTCGGCCGGTTCACGACCAATAAATTAATGCGCAACATGATCGGCCAAAGTAAATCCGCCTTCGACTTTCGCAAAGTCATGGACGAGGGAAAGATCTTAATCATTAATTTAGCCAAAGGGTTAATCGGCGAGGAAAACTCTAATTTTCTCGGACTGTTAATAATTCCCAAGATTTTAACCGCCGCCATGTCCCGGTCGGATATCCCCATGGAACAGCGCAGGGATTTTTACCTCTATGTTGACGAGTTTCAAAATTTTGCCACTCCGGATTTTGCCACGATTTTGTCCGAAGCGCGAAAATACCGGCTTAACCTTTGTGTCGCTAATCAGTTTATTTCCCAGATGGAGGAGGAAGTCAGAAATGCGGTTTTCGGCAACGTCGGGACAATGATCGCGTTCCGCACCGGGGTTAACGACGCCCAGTTTCTGGCCCATCAATACACCCCAACTTTTAATGAACAAGATTTATTAAAAATCGAGGCTTTTAACGCCTATGTCCGGACCGTAGTTGGCAATGAACCGCAACCGGCGTTCAGTATGGAAATTAATCATGATTTTGATGCTATAAATAAAGCCAGAAACCCCAAGGTGGCCCAGATGGTCAAAGAACTAGCCGCCCTCAAATACGGCCGCGACGTCAAGGTCGTCGAAGCCGAAATTGCCGCGAGAAGTCATATGTAATATGAAAATTGTTTACTCTGATCATGGTTTGTATTTGGAATTAAGATCCGACAAATATGACCGGAGTAAAAAAGTGTCCGGCGGAGTCGTGGCGGATTATGATGATAAAGGAAAAATTTTGGGGTTAGAAATTTTAGCGGTAAAAGATATTATTCCCTCATTTTCTCCAAGTAAAACAAAAATAAATTTAAACTTCCCGCGACCCGCAGTTTCTTAATTATGTTTCAATATTTAGAAGTGTAGTGTTATGAATTTAAAATCTCAACCCATGACTTTACAAGATATTCCGTTTTGGAAAGAGATGTATTCGGACCCGGAAACACAAAAACAAATGTACGCTCCTCCGGCAGGTTCAGATCGCGAACTCTTGAATTATTTTTATCAACCAGGAAAATTACAAGCTTTTACCGTAACTTTAGACGGAAAACCAGTTGGAGGGTTTACAGTGGAAAAAGATAATGAATCCACTGGGACTTTTGGCTTTGTGGTTCACTCGAAATATCGAAACAGGGGTTTTGGACATAAACTTGTCCAAATGGTTGAGCAAAAAGCAAAAGAAATGGGGATAAGAACCATTAGGGCAGATGTTTATTCTGATAACGAAAAATCATAAAGTTGTTAACAAAAGTTGGATTCCGAGGATTATTGTGGTTCGAGAAAAATATCACTTGACAACGTATTACAGTGTAATGCAATAAAAAACATCTTATTATTTAGTTTCTGCCAGTGACGTGGAGGCTTGACATTTTGTAGATTTTGTATATAATATAGATTATATACAACATGACCACTTTTTCTGCCACGGCCGCCAGGGATGACTTCGCCCGAATCCTAGAATTAGTTACCGTGGCTAATGTGCCGGTAGGGATTACTAAATATGGTAATTTGGTGGCTCGGGTTATCCCGGACAAACCTAAAATAACGAAAAACTGGGCCGAAATAGGGGCAAAATATGCCGGCATGTGGGCCAACAAGGATTGGGTGGGTAAAATTGGTAAACCTGCTAGAAAGTTTAATCGTCCCGATGTGGCCTTATGACGTATATTTTAGACACCAGTTTTATTATTAATTATTTCAGAAAAGGTGGATGGTGGTTCGATACAATTGTCAAATTAGCCGGAGAGAAAAACGGTTCATTAATAATTTCAGCCGTTGCATACGCAGAACTTCGATATGGCGTAATGCGAAGTGTTAACCCCCAAAAAGAAAGAGAAAAACTTAAAGGTTTTGTTGATGATTTTTTAATTGAAATTATTCCAATAACGGCGGAAATTGCTGAAGAATATGCCCAAGTAAAAAGAGACGTTGAAAAAGGCGGCTCCACGCTTGATGATTTTGATTTATTAATCGGTGCCACGGCAAAAACCAAAAACGCAGTTTTATTAACGGACAATAAAAAACATTTTAAAAGAGTCGAGGGTTTAAAAATTTATGAGCATTAGAATTATTCCGTTTGAAAATAAATATTTGGAAGAAATGGTTAGACTTTTTGTCAAGGTATACTCTGATGAGGAAGGCAAATATCCTTTGGATATGGCAAAGTCAAGACTTGAAGATGATCTTAAAACCGGAAGGAAATACAGTTTTATTGCCCTCGAAGGTGAAGTCTTTATTGGAGGAATAGTTTGTAAAATAATTTGGGCGGAAAAAGGTCGGGAATTATTTGTGGATACCGTTCAGGTTGATCCGGCGCACCAAAAAAGCGGCGCAGGAACGTTGCTCATGAAAGCGGCTGTTGTGGCGGCCAAAGTTGACGGGATTACCACCGCTTGTTTTATAGTTGACACTACCAGCCCCTTTCCCGGTTCTTGGTACCAAAAGCTCGGTTTTAAAAAAACCAACTACGCTCTCTATTGGGGGGAAACTGGGGTTCTTGGAACAGGAAAGTAATGTCGATCAAGGACTTCTCTGAGTTCTGTTTCGGTTTCACAAGCCTTTTTCTTCCACTTAGTGATTAGATTTTTTATTCGTTTTCTGTTTTTATTTATTCCTTTTTCAGAAAGCTCGCCATATTTTAGGGGTAGGTAGAAAGTGTTGGTAAGAAGGTTTCCAATAATGGCTAAAGCCATGAGCCCGTTACGCGGGTTGTTAATTTCATAAACCCCTATTTCCTTATTTAAAACCAGAGCGCCACTTTCTCGAAGAATGTGAAGGCAAAGGAGGCCGGGGAAGTAATAATCAGGATCATCTTTTTCTGCCTGGACACAATACAGGAATTCTGAAATCTTAGCTAAAAGTTGTAGGCGGTATTTTTTTTGCTTAAGCGTCAGCATCGCGCTACCTGTGTCAGCGCTGACTTCGTCGAGGGCATCAGTGGCTTCGACCGCATTTGCCAGTCCAAGAAATATTTTTATTTTTTCAAGTCCGGGGGAGGGAATATAATGTTTAAATTCGTGAGGAGCAAATGAATAGCAGATAATTGCTCTGACTAGGGCAGAATCGGAAACAGTTATTGAATCGTGGACAGTTTTTCGCAGGATATCTAACCTGGATTTACTTGTCAGTTTAATGACATTTGGGAAAAAGGCAATGACAGAATCCTCTGGTTCTCCCTGACTTGAGGAGTGGATCCCGGCGCCAAGATGGATAAGTTTTGTGGAGGCAATCATTTGGGGCGTCTTTGCGGTTTCGCCTATTAGCCGGGTAAATCTTTGAGTTACTTTTCGACTTTCTTCTCGAATCGTACCGTTTATTCTCGCGCTTAGTCGTCTATTACCGGGAACCCAATTGACGGAAAGGCTAAAATCAGCCTTGCTATCAGCGTTTGCCTGCCAGCTAGTGTGCAACAGTACCTGGATAGGACAGACGTCGTATATTTTAAGGGAAAGTTTGTGAAGTTTGGCAATTTGTTCCTCAATAGTTGTTGGGTCGTGCGATTTGTTACCAATGGTTTGGGCAAGACAATAAAGATACTCAGAAAATTGCTTGTCACCCAATTCCTTTCTTGCCCAAACCGCGTGGGTTAAAAGGGTATCGATTATTTTGGAAGTTTCTTCAGGGAAAACTTCGGAGTGGTTGTAGGATTTTCCCCACCATTGGTAAAGAAATTGCATACCAAAAGCGTGATTTTTACGAAAATCACGATCGGCAGATTTGGTGGGTAAAAT
>CAYSID010000003.1:52899-55126 GCA_964431075.1 uncultured Gammaproteobacteria bacterium | reverse complement strand
CTTCTTTATTTTTTTGTTTATTCGTTTTTCCCCTTGCGGTCAACGCCTGCGATTCTCAGTGTCAAAGGGTTGTCGATGAATGTGTTCCCGGATGGTGCGGTGATTGTATTCGGGATAACCCTCCAGTTCCTTGCGATAAAACCGATTGTGTTGATTTTGAAGGAGGAGTCTGTTGGGGTTTTGGCTGTAATTCTCTTTGTTATGAAGAGGGGGGTGTTTGCGCTTCGTGCACGTCATTATGTTATGGCGGTTGCGCAGAATATGCCTATGTTAGTTGCCCTCCGGGCTGCGGGACGACACCAGTTTGTGAGAATATTTCAGGCGGTTGTATCACCTCTGAAGGAACTGCCGGAGTCTGTTCCGACGGGAGTTGCGTGGCGAATTGCACCGGGTGTAATTGTCCAGGAAATACATGTACTTCGGGATCTGTTTGCAATACAGGAACGGGGGTTTGCGACCCAATCCCTTCGACAGGGGAAGGGGAGAGCTGCTCTGGGGGCGACCCCTGGTTGGGGTGTAATTTATGGTGTTCTCCTGATTGTTCCAGCTCCCAATGCTGGTGTACCGGAACAGGAGCACAAAATTGCGGCAATGATGCTGACTGTGGAGGAAGTCCTGCTTGCCCTATTCCCCAAACCGGATACTGGAAATGCAACGGAGGGCGGTGTGAGGCCGTCTGTTCTCTGCCAGGTTGCGATCCCGGAGCCACAACCTGCGGTGCCTGTGTTGGCGGGGTCAAAGAATGCTACAACGCCTGTTCAAACTGGGTGGAAAACTGCACAAGCTGCACAATTTCCAAACCTGCCAAACCACTTAATCCTCCAATTTCCCCTACCGATGGAGGAACACTTGGTTCAAGAAATATCTCGTTAGTGGCTCGTCCCTACGATGACCCTGTAAAATGGGGAACTAACTGTGCCCAAAATTCTAATAGTTTCACTTACTACTTAGGAGGAATAGCAATTGCAGGATGTTCATATACTGCATCTCCGGTTTATGGAGACATAAACCCCGTGCCGGGTTGTACCGCAACCGGTTTAAACTACGGGCAAACATATACTTGGAAAGTTAGGGCTTGCAACGATGCTTCAAAGGAAGTCGCTTACTGTACAGATAGTGACCCATGGACTTTCTCAATTAGAGAGCCTTATGGTTGGTGGCAGGCGGTGGGGGGGGATATTTATGGAAACACCGTCAGCTCGCAAATCCCCGACTCCGCCGCGGATAAATTTCTTTTGCTGAATTAATCTTTGGCGCTGCCTCTATTGACTAAATATCTGCCCTGCCCTAATTGCAATCCCCCTGTTTGTAAATTGTAAATTGACAAAGATATAGCACGTGCATTATGTTTGTCAATTAATCAAGGTCGGGTTCGGGGAAAGGGGGTTAAGTTTCCACGCGCCAAACAGATAAACAAGCGGGGATTTTTATTTTCTTACGGTCGGCGGCGGGAGTAGAGGTAGGCGCCAACTATTAAAATTAAGGTTCCAAGGCCAATAACCAAGATTTTGTTGTCCGCCAGTTTTTTCTCCAGTTCCATTTTAACCGTTTCCTCGCCTTTAACTTCACCGTTTACAGATTCTTCCCCCGATTCGGTGGCCGTTTCTTCTCCAAGAACCGCTGGGCCATCAATTGCCACCGGAACAGCTCCTAATCCGACTCCGGTTGCGACCGGGGCCGGGGTTAAATTTACGACGACACTATCCCCGACCCAGCCCGAACCATTGCCGTACTCGTCAAAAGCCCTGATAACATAGTAGTATTCTTTAGAGCATTCCCCGCCCAAATTCTGCAAAAACTCCCCGTCCTGATTTGACCCGATATTGACCGTTCCGACGCGGGTTCCGGGATCAGCGTTAAAACTGGTTTTGTCCGACCGGTAAATCTCCACTTTTTTCGTCCGACCCCCGTCATCAGCCGTGTGAAATTTTATTTTGTAATCGCAGGACAGTTTTTCTTTGGAATAGCTTGTGGGCTTGTCCGGCCCGTCAACTCCGTTATAGGTGACCGAGACGGTGTCTGATATGGCTTCATTAGCCGTGACATAGAATTGGTAAGTCCCCCCTGTTGAAAGACTAACCGGACAGTCGCCGGTGTTGCCCGGAATTGCCAAACTGGTAGTGTAAAAACTGGAGAATCCCCCGTCTGACGGCCCTTTTTTATAACAGGTAACGGTTATTGCCTCGTCCGGATCCAAGGCCACAAAATTTATCTTAAACTCATGGTA
>CAYSID010000003.1:0-52889 GCA_964431075.1 uncultured Gammaproteobacteria bacterium | reverse complement strand
ATTGATCGGGCTTTTTGGTTCTTCGATTTTAACCGCGGTTTCCACAGCTAAAACCGGATTTGAAAAATTAATAATCAGGAAAACTGCCGCCAAACCGGTTAATAATTTTTTAAATTTCGAAGCCATCAAAAGCAATAATCCGGTAAGAGTAAATAATCCGGCAAGCAGAACAAAGATATTTGACAATCCCGTTGCCGGCATTTCTGTTGAGGCACCCAGCACCTGCCCTTCCCGTTTCTCCTCAATATTAACACTGATCGTCGATTGAGTGTCTTTATTTATTTTGACGCTGGTCCCGACGTAAACTCCGGTGTCGGCATTGCCAAGGACTGTTTCCTCATCGGCGGATAACCCTTGAACCCAAGCCAAGTCTTTGTAATTTCCCGGGTCAATATCCGAATCAATATCCGCCCAATATGTCAGAGTCACCGACTGCCCTTCAGCCATCTCCCCGATTAACCATTTTCCCGGCGAAGCGTAAACCGGTTCGGTTGCCGCCCCAGCCCACGATCCCGACCGGTACTTAAACCCGCCGGCCGGCAGATCGGTCACGACGACATCATAAGCCGCGCTCTGCGTTGCCGTCACTGTCAGAGTGAACATCACGTCTTCTCCCGGGGCTTTATCCCCTGAAACGTTGTTCGTTTTAGTCAAACTCAAAACCGGAGTCTTCACCAGGGAATTTTCAAAAACGCAGGAAACAATATCCGTCGGCCCGATGGAAATGTTCTCCACTCCGTTGGCTGTTTGTTGGCCGACGGACTGTTCCCCGTTTTTAGCACAGGCAGCCGAAGATAAAGAATAACCGGTTTGCTGGGTTTCAACTACACTGTAGGTTCCCGGATTAACCGCAACCGAAGAGATATAACCATCGGCGCCGGTGGTATATTGACTGCCGTCAACGGTAAAAGTCCAACCTGCCGCCGGGTTTTGACCGATCAATTTTCTGACATTTATCGTTCCTCCGCAGCTTTGGCGGGCAAGCTCGGAAAGCTGAGCTTCAAGCGAGGAAAAATCGGTTAAAATAACGTCAGAAGTTAATGATGTCCCCACCACCGGCCCGGAAATGGCTTTTAGGTTGTCAACGTCAATGTCCGAACCGACTCCCAAAACCAAGATTCTTGTCCCCGAAGTCTTCAGACTGTTGGCCACAGTCACCGCGGCCCCAACCGCTTCCGTTTCACTAACCGAAACCGCAGGATTTCCTTTGCGGTTGGGATTGCCGTCTGAAGCAAAAATGACCAGATTTTGCTTATCGGCACGGGGATCAAAAGTGCTTTGGGCTTTTAATAAGCCGTCCTGCCAGTTGGTCCAGCCGCCACCAAACGCCGAATCAATTTTGGTTTTAATCAAATTATTGTCAAAGCTAAAACCCTGCAACACCGACCCGGTCGTGTCAAACTTGGTCACGGAATAATCCGTCGGTGTGCCATCCAAAGCGTTGATAAAACCCTTAAAGGCATTTTTCATCTGTGCCAGAGAGGAGCTGCTGATACTTCCAGAGACATCCAAGACAAAAGCGATGTCCAGACCGCAGGAATTAACCAAGGGCGGATTGTCCACCGGTTGAACAGCCTGAACCGTGATAGCGCTGGCAAGGGTCAACAGAGTCCCCTGTTGGTCAGAGTGGCAGCTGTTTGATCCGTTAATCCGCAAGTATAAATTGTAGGCACCCGGATCGGTCGGGGCCGTCACCGTAAACGATTTGGTATAAGTTCCGGCCGAATCGCTGTCCGAAGTGTCCTGACAATTCATTGATCCCGGCGCCGTATTGGCAATTTGCCATTGAGTGGCATGCCAGTCGCCGCTTGATCCGCCGCTGATTGTCCCCGTTACCCCGACTGTTACCATCGTCCCCGGCGCCACAGTAACGGCCGTTTCTCCATTTACCGTCCCGGAAACAGTTGTTCTGCTGTTTAAAACCGTAATCGCATTCGTTTTCGTCGTCGAATCGCTCTGGCCGGAACAATTATTATTGCTGAAGGCCGTAACCGTCAGGTCATAAACTCCGGCCGCCCCGGGTGCAGTCAGATTAAAATTAATGGTATCCGGCCCGCCATCCGTTGTTCTGTTGGGAGTATTGTCGCAAACCCCGGATTGCCCCTCAATCGTGTATCTGGTTGATTCCCAGTCATTGCCTTCGCCCGATCCGGTAGTGGTAACTTTGGTAACGGTGGCAATATTGCTCCCCGGATATACCGAAGTCGCGTCGCCCCCGTTTACCGTGACAGAAACAAAGTTGCGGCTGTCAGTAAAACTTGTTGAAGCTATCAGCCTGTCCCCGTTTCTTATTTCCACCACATAATCCGGCCGGTAATTACCATCAAGCTGATATGAATAAGTAAAACTACCGTCAGCATCAGTCGTCACTAACACTACACTATTAGTGGGCGGCGGGTTTTCGGATTTGATTTCCAACGAGTAGGTTACTAATGGATCGAAATTTTTTCCGGAAATAACGGCCGTTTCCGTCGGGGCATAATCCAATTTATCCGTAGCTAAAGTCGGCACCACCACAACGCTCACTTCGGCAGTTTCGGCCGGAGTTTCAATTGGAGCTTCCACAACAACTTCCGGTTCGGCGCTGCCCAGAGAGCTCTGCCCGGCGGGTGTCGGGGTTGGGGTTGCTTCACCCGCCGTAGCCTCCGGCGAAGGCTGGGGCGTTGGCATTGGAATAACTTCCGGTGTTGGTTCGGGAGTCGGTGAAGGGGATGGTGATGGTTCTAAAATAATTTCTGCCGCCGGTGTGGCAACAACTTCCTCAATTATTTCTTCAACAACGGCCGACGGGGTCGCTTCATCTTCGGCATAGACTTTAGCCACCGGAATCAAAGAAAACAGCGGGTAGACCAACTGAAAAATCAGGGCGAAAGTATTTAAAAGCGAGACCAATTTGTACATAATATTATGTTATAGGTCGAAGGCAGGTAGTCCGATAGTAACTCTACCCCTTTACTTTGTCAAGAGGCATGATATATTGATAAATATCAATGTTAAAAGTTGTTGCCGTTTTTTTATTTGTTGCTCTCATTTTCTCCCTTGCCGCGAGTAATTTTTCCGAGCAAAATGTTCTCGGCCGCAACACTAAACGTAAACCGCGACCAACCCCAACCCCGACACCAATTTCAGTCCGGCCAATTAAGTGGGGCGCCTTCGCCGGCGGAACAGCGGTTCAAGCCGGTGAGCTTGAAACCAAAGTGGGCAAACCGGTAAATTACGTTGCTACTTTTGTTCATTGGGGAAACGAAAGCCGGTTCCCGACCGAACTTGGTAACTTTGCCAAACAGGGTGGTAAGACTTTGGTAATTTTTTGGGAAGCGATGGATTACAACTTTGCTTCACCGGAGGATCCAAGGTTTTCCTATGATAAAGTCCTCGCCGGAACTTTTGATAACTATTTTTCGGAGTTTAAAAAACAGTTGACGGATTTCGGGGGCGAGGTAATTTTAATCCCTTTCGAGGAAATGAACGGCAACTGGTATCCCTGGTCCGGAACCATCAACGGCAACACGCCGGCCAAACATATTGCGGCTTACCGGTATCTTCGGGACAAATTCCGCGACGCAGCAAACGTTAAATTCGGCTGGGCGGTTAACGACGACTCTGTTCCTGACCAACCCGGCAACCAAAGCCTTGATTATTACCCCGGAGATAATTATGTTGATTATACGGGGATAAACGGCTTTAACTTTGATAATCCATGGCTAAGTTTTTCTCAAATCTTCGATCGCGGCTTGACCAAATTGGAAACTTTAAATAAAGATATTATTATTTTCTCTACAAGCTGCGCCGCCGGGCAAAATAAAGCCGCCTGGATCAGTGACGCTTTCGGGGTTGAGGTTTTTAAGCACCCGAAAATTATCGGGTGGATTTGGTTTAACGAAAATAAAGAAAAGGACTGGCGAATCTGGTCCGATCAAAACTCCCTGTCAGCTTTTCAATCCGTCCTTAATCGGTACTACTAAAGTGTTGGTTTGTGTTAAATAATCAACAATTTCCTGTAGCCTTGCCGGTGAGGTGGCGTATTGGGTTCCACTGTTGTCAATCTGATGAAAAACTAATATTAACCAGGTTTTATTATTGTTTGCCGTGTCGATCCAACTCTTAACCTGGTCTAAAGTCGTTGTTGCCTCCACCGATTGGGTTTTCAGAAGCCAGGGATCGCTGTTTTTAGTGTTAAAGCCCGAATCCGCGACTACAGCCGTCCGGGCATTTTGATAGCCGGTTTCCTTTATAATGGCAATCGTTTGCGCATCGTATTCCCCATAGGGATAAGCAAACGAAACTACCGGAGCAATTCCCAGGTTGGTAAGATCGTCGAACGAACCGATTATTTCTTCGCGTTTTTGGCCGTCAGTTAAAGTCGGCAGGTGGGGATGGGTCCGGGTATGGGAACCGATTTCGTGCCCGGCAGCAAACATCTGCAAAACTTCGGCGCCGGAAACATAATTTTGGTCGCCGGTCAGATAGCCGGTTATTACAAATTGGGTGCTTTTCAGTCCGGCGGCGTTTAAAATCGGCAGGCCGTTTTCCAAAGTGGAACGCCAGCCGTCATCAAAGGCCAGACTAACCCGTCCCCGGGTAAATGTTTCTCCAGCCGGCCGGGCCGTGAGTAAATAATTATCGGTGACAAGATATCCGTTTTGGTTTAACAGGTGAAAAATAGTCAAAGTTTTTATGCCGGCCGGAACAGTAAAAGAAACTTGAGTCTTTTTCCAATTTTTCGCCGGATTAACTTGCGCCAGATAAACATAGGACTGGCTTCCGGCATTATCCGTGTAACGAACCACTACGTGGCTTAAAATATTTGATTTGTAATAGTTGCTAAAATCATAAATTGTTCCCTCGTTAACCGCCACTTCCTTGAAGTACCATTTGGCGTCGCCGGAGACGTAAGACCTGACATCAAGCCGGGCCGCCTTGAGGCTTTGATAGCCCGGCACCGGATAACTAAAAACGGTCTTATTCTCTCCCCACACTCCGGTTTCCCAGCCCACCGGCAAACGATAACTGGCGGTTTCCAACGACGGGTTGGAAATTAAATTAGGCTCTGCCGCCTGAACCGGCCGAGCCGCAAACAAAAATAGTAAAATCAGTAAAAATTTTTTCATTTTGGTAACAGCTCCAAGGGTTATTATCCCCAGATGAACAATGGTTGATAATCCGGGCGTGTACATCATATTCTTACTCTGTCCGGACTAACCCAGGAAAAATTCATTTTTTTGCTCGTCAAGATTCCGGCTTTAAAAAACTGCTCGATAAAAATGGCACTATTAATATACGATAACGGAAAATAAAATACCGGAACAAAAAGAAGATCCGCCCGTCTCTCCACAACCGCGGCATATATTGCCTGCAGAAAACTTATTCCCATAAAAAGGAGGGCAACTTTAACCGCCAGAAAAATGTCCAAAAACGGTAAAATAAAAAGCAAAGAAGAAAAAACCATTCCCTCAACATAGACCAGCGACAGTTCGAGGGCCCGGCGGGGATCAGAAATAAATTTAAGACTAAAGTGTTTGCGTAGATTTTGCCAACCGCCGCCGTACCAGCGCCGCATCTGACTAATATAAGACTTCAAATTTACCGGGTCCTGGGTATAAACAATAGCCCGCGGGTTATACGCTATTTTTAAACTATTTTTGTGGAGTTTGTAGGTGAAATCAAGATCTTCGGTCACAGTGTCATGATCAAAATGTAAATATTTTCTAAAAATTTCCGTTCGAAACGCCCCGGCCGCCCCGGGAATGACCAGCATGAACTCAAGATTGCTTTGGGCTTGCTTGTGAATTTTTTGGCCAATAGCGTAATCATACGCCCGGCAAGCCGTAAGCCAGTTATATTTGAGGCTTCGCACGTATCCGCCAACCGCGGCAACTTTTGGGTTCTTAAAATCCGCCTCAATATTTTTAACAAAATCTTTATCCAATACAGTGTCGGCGTCAGTGGAGACGAAGACGTCGCCGGTTATGTGGGGCAATCCCAATTCCTGCGCATAGCTTTTATTGCCTCTGGCCACTTCTGAAGTAATAACTTTAATTTTATCTTTAAATCCGGCCAGAATTTTTCCGGTTTTGTCCGTGCTGGCATCGTTGACCACAACTATTTCATCAAATGGCCGCGTTTGGCCCAAACAGGAATTCAGGCAGGCGGCAACAGACTTCTCCTCATTATGTGCCGGAATTAAAATGGAAATTTTCACAAAACCGATTATAAGAAATATATAGATAGTTGTCTATAGGAAGAAACTGAACAGGTAGCGTCGCAAAACCAGAAACCGGGTCAATAAAGCCTGACGAAGAGCGGGGCGTTTCAACAGCAACAAACTACCGGCAAGAGCCAATATAAAATAGTGCCACGGCTTTTTGGGATCAGAACTCGTCCCCGCCCCCAAAACCTCACCCCTTTCTTCTTCACCTAACGGGAAAATCTCTTCTTCCGTTTGTGTTTGCGCCCCCAAAGTTAAACCCTGGGCCACTGTAAAATCAGTTTGAATCTCGTTTGAGTTAACGGCTACCGCTTTGGTGGTATATTTTCCGCCTAAAATATTTGGATTTAATTTAAAATAAAAAACCAGTTTAGCCGTTTTGCCGGGAGCAATGTTACCAAGATTAAATAGCGACTGACCAAGATCTTCTCCGTCAGGAGAAAATAACTGCTGCTCTAAAACCGCGTTTTTTGCCTCGCCATCACCTTCATTTTTAATTTTATATTCAAATGTAATAGTATCCCCAGGGTAAACAAAATCCCCCACATTATTGTTTCCAACCAAACTCAAGCGCGGCGTACCGTTATTTTCCGACTTTGTCTGTGGTTTGGGAACAACAGAAACGGTCAGTGATGCCTGATTATTGGTGTTATCAGTTTCCGGATCCGAGCCGGAAATCGCTGCCGTCAGATGATACTCTCCGACAGCATCAAATTTATGTTCAAAAATGTAAAAACCGGAACTTTGTTTTTCCAGGTTGCCAAGATTAACCGGACCGCTACCCAAATTTATGGCCAACTGCAAATTATGCGCCAGATCATGACCACTGTTTTGGTAGTAAATGGTGAACTGGCCAGTGCCACCCTGATAAACTTCCTCCGGGCCGGAGAGAGCGGAAACAGTCAGATCGGGATAGGCAAAAATCAGATTGCCGGACCAGTGGCCGAAAATATTTAAATAACCAAGATAGACCCGACTGGCAAGAATATTAGTATTTATTAAATTAAATGTTTTAGCTACCGCCACAGCGTTGCCGGTTTCAATCACCGCCCGGTCATCGGCCTTAATTTCGTTGCCGCCGGTGTTGGCAATAGCGGTAACGTCATTATTAACAATAGCGTTGTTTTCAATTTTGGCAGAGATAGTAGCGGTTGGCTCACCGGTCACGGCACTTTGGGTGGCCAGATTTATTTGAAAAAAACCGCTTAAATCCTCAACGGAACCGGGGGCGGACCAGTTATAGACCTGTCCCGTCCAGTTGCCATAATTATTGATGACCAGCTGAAATAAAATCTGGGAAAGAATATTGGTGTTGACAATCGTGTTATCCAGGGATAAAGCCGCGGCATCGCCGGTGGTTATTTCGCTGTTTTGAGACTCGGTCGCGTTTTCCCCGGTGTTGGCAACTGAACTCAGATTATTGTCTATGACGGCGCTGTTTGCAATCAACAACCGGACAATATCCACCGCCGTTATTCCGGCGGCCAACCACTGATCCGGCCGGGGAAAAATCAGATCGCCAGCGTAATTGGCCAAAATATTAAAAATGGCAATCTCCACCTCCGAGGCAATAATGTTAGTGTTGACAATATTTTGGGTTTCTGCCAATGCGGAGGCGGTTCCGGTTTTAATTTCCCCGGAACCATCAGTAATAATTGCGTTTTCGCCGGTATTAGCCGCCGCCGAGGCCGTACTGGTTACCTCGGCATTATTTTCCAAATCAATGATAATTTCCCCCTCCGAGGTTACCGTCGGCAAAGCGATCTCGATCCGGGCGCTCTCGGTTCCGGTTAAATTGGTTTCGGAAATGGTCAGCGAGCCATCAATAACATTGGTGTTAACTTCGGTTTCACTACTTGCTTGGCTCGCCGCCTCTCCGGTTTCAATTACCGCTTCGGGAGTTGGTTCCGGCGTTGGCGAAGGGTCTGTATCTTCCGCTAAAAGCAACCCAAAACTCACCGGGTGAAACAAAAAAATCAAAGTTAAAATAATAACAAGTGTTTTTTTCATTGTTATTCTGACCGCGTCCGGAATCCGTGAAAGGGGGAGTTGGCAGCGCTACCATTCCCTCCCCCTCTCAAAAAAAAGGTTATTGGGTAACATCCGCGCTCAAAATCGTTCCTGCGAACGCTTCACCCGTGGTAACCCAGCCACCCTTAAACGTCGTGTTTTTGCCAGAGTTGGCATACGACGCCCCGGTTTGGGTCACAAAAGCCGTATTCCTGACATTGGAAAATGGCGAGCATCCACAATCCGCCTGATCGACAGTGGCGTAAACCTCAGTTGTTGCCATCGCCGGACCAGTCTTTACCATTGTCATAAATCCGCCCACCGTGAAGTTTTTTCCCGTGTTCGCAACGGCCGATCCGTCCTGATGAACCACGGAAAAATTACTTACCGTTGGCCAACCCCAAGCAAACGCAGGGGCGGCAGTTAAACCAAACATCGCAAGAGCGGCTGCTCCCGCGGCTAATTTTCTAAACATTATTATTCACCCCCTTTCAAAATATCCTATTATCTTTTGTTATAGACAATCATTATTTCAGTATTCATAGTTATAGGAGCGCAGGCGAGTTTAATAATAATTACTATTTATGATCCGCATGTAAGTTGTAGTATTTTTTCACGCAATTGTCAACCCGATCAAAAGATATCAATACATAGATAAACATCTATACATGATAGAATGGGTCATGCTGGATTATCTTTTCCCCATAACATTAGAGGTTGTTAAAAGCCGGTTTAACGGCAACATAAAAGTTGTCAAGTTTCAAAATAAAATCTCTGTGTGGGTAGGAGGATATGAACAGTCCGGCGCACTAGTTGAGAAGGTATTTAGCTGTATTGGCCTGCAGGAATACAGGGATGTTTTGATTTTAGGTCTTGGTTGTGGATCAATTGTCAAATATTTACCTAATTCAAAAATCACGGGGGTTGAAATCGATCCGGAAATGATAAAAATCGGAAAAAAATATTTTAATTATCAAAACACAAAAATTATCATCGGCGACGCCACAAAACTCAATTTTAAAAATAAATTTGATCTGATAATCGTTGATTTGTACAAAAGCGGGGTTGCAGACATTTTTATACCCGACCCGAAACTATTAAAACGAAACGGGACTGTTATTTTCAATCAACTCGATTTTAATAAAACTGATATATTAAGTCATCTTGACAAAAATAAATTTTATGAGATAAAGAAAATCAGGAAGTTTGAATATAATAAACTGATTTTCTGTTCGAGAAAGTAAGCTTTAGTCTTGGGAGCTTTCCCGAACCGGAAGATCGAAATCCTTGATCTGAGACACCTCAATCATAGCCTTCGCTGTCCGGTTCCACACCCCTTTTACTCTTATTCTGTGTCCGGTTTTCAAATCTGCAAGAACAATGGCCGCTTCGTTGCGATTAAAATATTCGGTCGCTCCGTCAACCGTTACCGTCTGATCACCCCGGGCAACCGTATTTAGCTTGATAACATTGCCGTCGATAGAAATTATTTTTCCAACTAATACGGCCCGGACTTTTTGTATCGAAAGATCCCGGATAAAGAGAGCGTTGATTGCCGTTTTATCGGCGGCAGTCCATTTGCCCATAACCTGCAGCAAATCCCCAACCTGCATCTCTTCCCAATCAGCGTTGCCCCAAAAACGCCGGCGGAGTTTTGTCTTGTCCGTAACATTTACGGTAACGTCTTTGCCGTCAATTATCATAACCAAATAATTATCCCCCTTGCTTTTTATTGTCCCCTTAACTATCGCCACCATGCCCCAAACCCGGCTTCTAAATTCCTCCATTTTCTGTTTGATATTTGCTCTTAATTCGACACTGGCCGTCGCGTCACCGGTTCTGATCCAGCCGCCTCGAGTTGAGACGTTATTTCCGGTATTTCGATATTCAAATTTATTTTGTTTTATCTCCATCCGATTCTCGGCAAAAGCCGGCGCTACCAGCGCCAAACTTAAAACCAAGCCTGTCAATAAAAATCCGATTTTCATAACTCTACTATTCTAGCATACTTTTGCAAATTCTACATTTTATTATTTATCCTTATATCTCCACAAAAAACGGCTGGCATAGGAACGATAGGGTGACCATTGCCTTGAAATTTTTTCGATTTTTTTCAAATCGTTCCTGTCGACATTATATAACTTTGCCACCGCGGTGCGAAGGCCAAGATCGCCGACGGAAAAAACATCCTCGCGGCCCAGATCAAAAATTAAAATCATCTCCGCCGTCCACCGGCCAATGCCTTTTATTTTAATTAATTCCTCAATAACTTTTTCGTCAGCAAAATTTTTTAGTTCATTGACATCAAGGGTTTTGTCATTTACCGCCTTGCTTAAATTTTTGAGATATTTCACTTTTTGCCACGATAAACCGCAGTTTCTTAAAGCCTGATCAGGTTTAGCCAGAACTTCTTCCGGTTTGGGAAAGGATTTTTTAGAAAATAATTTACGAAATTTATTTTCTATCGCCGTGGCCGCGTTGCCGGAGAGCTGTTGGCCGATTATTGCCGACGCAACCGCCGCATACAAATTTTTTGAGATTTTAAGTTTAAATTCCACCTTTTCGTCTAAAATCTTTTTCAAGGTAGAATCTTTACTCAAAACCCCAATTATCTTTCTATTCATACTTTATTCATACTTTAGAAATTATCATCCTTCTGTTGCTGCAGCAGATAAAGATGTTAATTTCTAATTAGGATAGTGACATTTTTTATATTTTTGGCCGGAACCACAGTAACATGGATCGTTTCTGCCAGGCTTGCCTGACTTAGGGGCTAGGGGCGGGGGGTTAGCGGTTAGTGAGGGACGGGGAACCGCGGGCGCATTGACCTGGACTTTGAAAATCCGGTGGACGATCTCGTCGTCAATGGCGGTAATAAGTCGTTCGAACATACTGAAAGCCTCGGCTTTATACTCCGTCAACGGATCACGCTGGGCGTAACCCCGCAATCCAATACCGGAGCGCAGATCATCAATGGCGTCCAAATGATCCATCCACAAATTGTCAACCACGGACAGCATGACGAACCGTTCCACGTCTTTCATGACATCAATACCAAGCTGTTTCTCCCGGGCTTCGTAAGTGTCGTGCGCGATATTAATTAATTCTTCCGAGCCCGCGCCACCCCCCGCCAACCGCTCGATGATTCTTTTTCGCGACTCCGGATCAAAAGGGATGATGGCCGAAAACTCCTCGACAATTTTCTCCGGTTCCTGATAAATTGACCTAATCGTTTCAATACTGGCTTCAATTTTTTTTAAAATTGCCTCCTTGTCCCGGTCTTTATCCAAAATCTCCCGGCGCATCCGGTAAACTATTTCCCGCTGTTTATTCATGATGTCATCGTACTCGACCAGGTGTTTGCGAGAATCGAAATTTAGTCCTTCAACCTTTTTCTGCGCCTGTTCGATGCTGCGCGTCACCAGAGAATGTTCCAAGGGCTGGTTTTCCGGGATATTAAACATCGTCATAAGTCCCGCTACCTGATCTCCGCCAAAAATTCTCATAATATCATCGTCAAGAGCAACATAAAACCGACTGGACCCCGGATCACCTTGTCTTCCGGAACGTCCCCGCAGCTGGTTATCAATCCGCCGGGACTCATGCCGCTCGGTACCTATGACGTGCAGGCCGCCAAGGGAGATGACTTCCTCATGATTTTTCTGCCACTGCGTCGAGTTGTCCCGATGACCGCCAAGAATAATATCCACACCCCGACCGGCCATATTGGTAGCCACCGTCACCGCCCCCTTTTTGCCCGCGTCAGCAATTATCGCCGCTTCTTTTTCGTGTTGCTTAGCGTTTAGAACCGCGTGGGGAATATTCTTATGCTTTAAAAACTGGGAAATTATCTCATTTTTGTCAATTGACGTCGTCCCCACCAAAACCGGTTGCCCTCTTTTATAGCAATCCTCAATATCGGCCACAATCGCCGCGTATTTTGCCCGCTGGGTTTTATAAACCTGATCGGCAAAATCTTTGCGGATATTCGGTTTATTTGTGGGGACGACCAAAACATCAAGTTTATAAATTTTATGAAACTCCTCTGCCTCCGTGGCCGCCGTTCCAGTCATACCAGCCAGTTTTTCATACTTTCTAAAATAATTCTGCAAAGAGATCGTGGCTAAAGTTTTTGATTCCTGTTGAATGGGGACATTTTCCTTGGCTTCAATAGCCTGATGGATCCCCTCGGACCACCGTCGTCCCGGCATTAATCGGCCGGTAAACTCATCAACGATAATTATTTTTTCGTCCTTAACAATATAATCTTTCTCACGGATATAAAGGGTGCGTGCCTTCAGAGCGGCTTCAATGTGATGAACTGTTGCAAAATCCTTTTCGTAAATATCTTTAACCCCCGACAGAGTTTCTATTTTTAAAATTCCATGGTCCGTCAAGTGAGCAGTGCGCATTTTTTCATCAATAACATAATCAAGTTTGGGAGTCAGTTTATCAACAATTCTGGCGTACTCGTAATATTTTTGGGTCGCCTCGGCCTGGGGAGCGGATATAATATGGGGCGTCCGGGCTTCGTCAATCAAAACGGAGTCAACTTCGTCAACGATAGCGTAGTAAAAATTACGCTGGACTAAATCTTCCGTTTTTTGAGCCATGTTGTCCCGCAGATAATCAAATCCAAACTCGGAATTTATGCCATAAGTGATGTCCGCCGCGTAAGCTTCACGACGGGAACAAGGTTTAAGATGTTTGAGGCGCCAGTCCTGGGCAGTTTCATCCTCAAATTCCGGATCAAAAACGTAGGACAGATCATGAATAATGGACGCGCATGATAGTCCTAAAAAGTTGTATATAGGCCCCATCCAGCCGATACCCACTTTAGCCAAATAATCATTAACCGTGACGAGGTGGACCCCTTTTCCGGAAAGCGCGTTAAAATAAAGCGGGGCGGCGGCAGTCAAAGTTTTTCCCTCCCCCGTTTTTTGCTCGGCGACTTTTCCCTCATTCAACGCCAAACCGCCAATAAGCTGAACGTCAAACGGCCGTTCCTTATTAATTCGAAAACTGGCTTCCCGGACAAGAGCGTAAGCCCTTATTACATCCGGATTATTTTTTAACCTCTCGGTTTCTTTAGGAAATTCGCTGTCTTTTAATTTCTTTATTTCCGGCTCAAGAGCGTTAATTTGAGAAACAATTTTTTGCAATCGTTTAACAATCTTGATATTGGCATCAAAAATGTTGGAAAAAAAGTTAGTCATAACGCGGGATAATTATTTTACTACTACGTTTCAAGGCAAAGTTCAGGGCGTTAGCAACGGCCGCTCCCACCCGTAAACCGGTATAGCTTTCCCCGATGGTTTTGATACTAATATCAGAGATTTGGAAAATACTTTTATTGTTTAATAATTTTTTAATCATGGGTAATACCGCCTGCGAATGCCTAACCGAACTGTTCTTTTCTAAAACCTTATCTCCCAATTTGACAATGGTCTTTTTATTGGAAGAGGTGTCAATAAATAATTTCAATTTCGCGATCATTTTGGTTTATGGTTTTGAGTTTTACTTTAACATGTTTTGGAGCAATTTGCTCGACCAGTTCCGGCCATTCGATAACGACAACATTATTTTTACTCCAAATTTCTTCAATTCCTATATCCTTGACCTCTTTCCGGTCTGTCAATCTGTACAAATCAATATGAAAAAAATAACTTTTATGATATTTGTACCTTCGGGCTATCATAAAAGTCGGGGAAATAACGCGGCGGCGGATTCCCAGCCCTTTAGCAAGCCCCTGGATAAAGGTGGTTTTACCGGCCCCAAGGCCGCCGTAAAGCAAAACCAATCCGCCGGTTTTTATTTTTTCTCCAAGCTCAAACCCCAATTTTTGGGTCTCAGGCACTGATTTCGTTTTATGAACCACTTTGGTATTTTACAATAACGATCGACAAAACACTTAAAAAGGTTAAGATCCCTCCGACCGCAATTAAAATTGGTGAGCTTAAATCTTTTTTCGCGGTATTCAACAGTAAATTAATCGGGGTCGGCTCCGTTTTAATGTCAATTTCGGAACTTTTCGTCCCGAGAATTTCCTCAAAAAATGTCGGTTTCAAAACCGGAGTGGATACGGGGGTTGGAGATGGATTGGGAGTGGGAGTTGGAGCGGGTGAGGGAGTAGGCGTCGGCTGGATTATGGCTCGCATTATCGGGTTAACCTCAAAATTACTGCCCGAAGAGATATTTTTCGTCTCTGACCAATCATCATAACCCGATTTTTTTAAACTGATCGTATGCGATCCAAATTTATAATCACAGGAATCGCAAAAGGTTAAAACTTCCGGCGGATAATGGTGAATATAAACATCATCCAAATAAATTTGCACGCTGTTAAGTACATTACCGGCATTGTCCTTAACGTCGTTTATTCGATAAACCCCGCCAGCCGGAACGGGTGTTGGGATTGGGGTGGGCGTAGGAGTTGGGGTTGGGGAGGGGCAATTTAAATTTACCTCCTCGCCTTGGGGCGTGGGAACCCCAACAACCCAACCCGTATCAGTCCGGGAAGCCGATTGGGTAGCTAACGGCGATTTGAAAAGGCCGCCGGTTCCGTAAGAAATAGTTTCGACCTCATCGTCACCAAATTTTAAAATCAAAGTGTCGCCGGTGTTGGCAAGCCAATTAGAGGACAGAGTTAATTTTTTAAATGATTTTCCAACAATCTTATCTGATGAACAAAAGTTTATTTTTTGAGAAGTAGAGGAAACATCAAAATACACGGAAACTTCATTTAAGGAAAAATCGCTATCATCAGGATTATAAATTTCGATCCATTCCGGACTCGACGCAGGGCTAATTTCATTTATTGTTACCCCAGCTTGAATTTTTGAGGCTAGAAAAACTACCCAACAAAGGGAAATAAGAAAAAGGGCAAGTAAAATTTTTCTCACCACTTATTTTGATTTCTTTGAACAACTCTTTTTTTGAATAAATTTTTGGTGAAACCTCCCTCACGAACAAATTTTTGTTCGAGTGATGAAATTTGTTTTTTCAAAATATACTCCTCCTGATTCACAAACGTCAGAAGAAAATTCGCAGAGGATTCAGGGTCGTTTGGGAGGTTAGGGATTTCCGGGATATCTGGATTAGCCCAAACTACCCTAACCGCCCTAAAGACCCTAACTCTTAAATCCTCTTTTCCCCAAAGCGTTAATCCCTTTTGCCGGAGGAAATCCTCAAAATCTTCGCCCAATTCCCCAAAAGATCCCAAAGAAATTCCCAAAAGATAAATGTACCCTTTTAAACTTTTGTTTAGATAGCCTTCGGCAATGTTTTGTTTTCCTGACCGCGCCGCTTGAGTCATCTGATCGTAAGTTCGCAATTTTCGGTCAATATATCTGTCGCAAAATTTAACGGTTAAGTCGTAGATGACGGTAGCTAACTGATAGGTTAACAAATATTTATACCCTGCAGAGGCTGGTACAGTACCCACAAAATAATTGTAACAAAGATTTTAATTTACCACCACTTTATTTGTATAAATTACTTGATTCTCGGAATAGACGGATTTGAAGTCGACGTTGTGAGCGGACTCACGGTAAGGATCATTCATTTTATAATTACCGTTGGATCCGGAAATTAAGACCACAAAATGCTGGCCGGAAACGCTCGGAAAATTCAGGCCGATGATGACCGGCCGGCCGGCGGACAGTTCGCTGTCAATTATCCCTTTGTTATAACCGGAATAATACGTCCGGCTCACATTGGTTCCGTTTATGGAAAAATTAAACAACAGGTCCCCATGGAAAAAAGCCTGCGGAGAGTTGGCCATGTCTGCCGGCGTAATTTGTTTGCCGTAATGACTCAATATCATGGCTACATCCGTGGCCAAACAACCAGCCGTCGCAAAACTATAGTTAGATCCGGGCAACAACCGGTTGCCCCACTGGCTGTCTCTTTGATTGTAATAACAACCTGTCCATCCGTCGTTACAGACCGTCTGGTTTCCTAAAAGCCCGCCGCCCGTTGACTGGGCAAAACTAGAAAAGGCGGCCAGCCGTACCCGTGCTTCGGATAACAACTCCTGATATTTTTTCTCATCATTCTGGGTGATGGCCAACACTTTATTTTTTTCCGCTTTTTGACCCGAAAGTTGCGTTTGATAGCTCTTTAGTTGTTTTTTTAAATCCTCCTGTTTTTTTTTAACATCAGTCAGTAAATCTTTTTGGTCGGAATAATTTTTTTTAGTCAATGTCATCTGTTCCAAAAGAGTTTGGTCATGCCTTTGGACAATTTGGAGATAAGAAGCGCGGGAAATAAAGGTGTTAAAATTTGCCGCCGTTAACAAATATAAAAAAGGGTCGGCGAGAGCCGCTTTGTAATTATTTTTTATCCGGTTTAACAAAATTTCGGATGCGTGATTAAGGGTCTCGTTTATCAAACTTATTTTGCCGGAAATAGTGGCCATCTCGTCGCCAATGCGTCCCAGTTTACTTTCCGTAAGGTATATCCGCGACTGGGTTAGGCTTATTTGGTTATCGAGCTTGCCGATCTCTCCGGAAAGGGTGTCCTGTTGAGATTGGGTTTCCTCGACTTTTTGGGCGTAATAGTCCACGCACGACTGCGGGTCGCTAAACGGACAAGTATCAACCGCCAATACCTTCCCCGGGACAAGAAGCAAAAAAATTACGACTAATTTTTTAAGTATCGCCATACCGCCAGATACGATCCTGACAACCCGATCAAAATCGCCAGGGTCGTTTGGACCAGACCCCAGATTACCACATTGACCGGGGTCAGAGCAAACGGTACGGTATAATTTGCCAAGGCGGGAATTATTCCCAACGGGTTGATCTTCCAAACCACAACAAAAAGATAAGTTAAAATAAAAGACGAAAACCCGGCAAAAAAACCGTAGAGGGCGCCCTCGGCTAAAAACGGACCGCGCGTTTGCCCTGATGTTGCCCCAACCAACTTGACAACTTCTATTTCGTCTTTACGGATGGTAATCTTTAAAGCAAAAATAATAAGCAAAACCAGGAGGGATTCCAGAAGCAAGAGACCAACCAGGATTATCCCCGAGAGTCTTATGGACTCAACCCATTTTAATAAATCTTTAATTTCTTCCTTCTGGTAAACCGCGTCCTCCACGGCCGGGTTGGTTTTGGCCGTCTCAAAAATTTGGGCCAGATCGGCGGCATTGACCGCTGAAACCTCAAGACTTGCCGGTAAAATTTGGGCGTTGACAAGCTCCAAAAGCAATGGGTCATCTTTGTTCTGATCCTTATACCGATTCAGGGCATCGTCTTTGCTTAAATATTTAAGATCTTTTAACTTAAAATTATTATTTAAATCAGATTTCAATTTATTGACCTCGTCTTCTTTAGCTTCGTCCTTAATAAAAACAATCACCTGCGGCCGACCGGAAAGTTCGGTTAAAACCCGCTGGGCCGTCATGGCGGATAAAAAATAAACCGCGGCTACGAAAAAGGAAATAAAAATTATCATCACCGCCGCCGCGGTTTGGTATGGGCTTCTCCTCATGCCGGCAAAAACTTTTTTAATCATTTTTTTAGCCGTCCGTCGTACCCCCCTAATCCTCTATTAAAAGCAGGACTCAATACCACCACTATACCCAATAATGTCACACCTATTGTGACTGCAAAAACATCATGAGTATTTTTTAATATTTCAGTTCCTGGTGAAAATATTTTTATTACTTCGCCTACCGGACCTAACCAAAAGGGTGAAGTAAAAGCCGCTATAACATAAATACCAACAATTATTACGTCACGTTCAAATCGACTATAATTAGAATTCCCTTCAAATCGGTCGTGGTGTCCATCGCCAGTAAAAAGTCTTCGCGCCATATTATTTTATCTATACTTCCCCTTTCCGTCTTTGATTATTCTACCATCTTCCAATCTAATGACACGTTTGTCAAATAAATCAACGGCTTCGGCATTGTGGGTAGCGACGATGACGGTAGCTCCGGCATCATTTAACCGTTTTAAAAGTTTCATAATCCCCCAGGCGTTGGCCGGATCAACATTGCCAGTCGGTTCGTCGGCCAAAACATATTTGGGATTATTGACCACCGCCCGGGCAATTGCTACTCTTTGCAACTCTCCCCCCGAAAGCTGGGCGGGAAATTGCCAGGCATGATTGTTCAGATCCACTTTTTTTAAGACGTTTTCGACTTGCTCCTTAATATCCTTTTCTTGAATCCCCGCAATCTCCAAAGTCACAGCAATATTTTCAAAAACGGTTTTGGTCGGCAAAAGTTTTGAATCCTGAAAAACCATTCCAAGACCGCGCCGATACAGGGCTACTTCTCGACTTTTAAGTTTGGCAAGATCTCTGCCGTCGAGAATGATCGTCCCGGTGTCGGGCAAAAACTCTCTGTTTAGAAGTCTAAATAAGGTCGTTTTTCCCGCTCCGGAAGACCCGACCACAAACACAAATTCGCCGTCGGCAACTTCGAGATTAACATCGGCAAGGGCAATTGTCCCGTCGGGAAATTTCTTGGATAGGCCCAAAATTTTTATCATTGCACCTTTATTTTTCCAACATCCATAAGCCAGCCGGCCTTTTGCCCTTTGAAGGTCTGCCCCCAAATCTGGACACTCTTTCCAACATAGTTTTCAAGGTTAACAATCGAACTTACCAAATAGACATTCTGGGTTACACCCCCGGGACGGATCAAAATATGGCTTCCCTCGGTAGTCAATTTCCCGTCATTAGCCTTAACTTCCCCGGTCGCGGTATCGGGGTAAGCCGACGCATCAACCACGCCCTCTTCAATTTCCGTTTTGATCACCTGGGCGGTTTTACCATTGACGACCGGCAACCCGTTTGACCCGTCGGCAAGCTTTGACAGACCAAAACCAGTTGCTACCCCGGAAATAACGATCAGCAAAACAAAGACTGCTCCAAACACCAGCGGCTTCCCTCCGGTTGTCGGAGTCAACGGCTGGACAACTGTTTGCGGTGCAGGGTTATTATCTTCCATCTGCAAAATATTGTAACTCTTTTTCAATAAACTTATCAAGCCCCCCATTTAACACCCTGTCGGAATCGGTTTCTTCGTACTCGGTTCGGGTGTCTTTAACCAAATGATATGGATGTAAAACATAATTTCTGATCTGATTGCCCCAACCGGGAGTCATATGAATTCCGCGTAATCGCAGTTTCTCGGCCTTAAGCTTTTCTTCTTCAAGAGCCAACAGCTTGCCTTTGAGAGTTTTCAGGGCCAGCTCTCGATTGCGGTTTTGATCGCGCTCTCTTTGATTAGTTACCACAATCCCGGTTGGTTTGTGAGTCAACCGCACTGCCGAAGAAACTTTGTTAACATTCTGCCCTCCATGCCCGCCCGATCGAAAAAAATCCCATTCTAAATCTTTCTCGTCAATCGTAATCTGTATATCTGTATTCCTATCTTCCTCAACCAAAGGCATGACTTCTACCAACGCAAACGAGGTTTGTCTTAAAGCGTTGGCATTAAATGGGCTTTGACGAACAAGACGATGAACCCCGGCTTCGTGTTTTAATAAGCCGTAGGCAAAATCACCAATAACTTCAAACTCAACTTCTTTAATCCCGGCTTCTGACCCCGGTTCAAAATCAGTTTCCGTTAATTTCCAACCCTTGGAATTAATAAATTGGGTGTACATTCGGTACAGCATATTGGCCCAGTCCATCGCCTCAACCCCGCCCTGCCCGCTGTGTATCGACACTACGGCGCCGTACCCGTCATATGGCCCGGATAAATAAAACCACGACTCCAGTTCTTTAACCAACTCCCCGCCGGGGTTGTCCGCCAACTGTTCTAACTTGCTAATCAGCTCCTGAAGTGAAGCAAATTTTTTGGCTTTAGCTTCCGCCGTTTTCCGGTCCTGCCAAAATCCCGGCCGCATCATCTCCAGTTCCAGCCCTCTCACCTCTTTGCGCTTTTCATCCACATTCAATTTTTCCAAAATAACTTTTATTCGTTCACTCAAATCGTCCATATTTTTTTAGCTTCGCAGGAGTTACACCTGCGAATCTAGCTTTTCAAATCTCTTGCTCTCATTGAAATTATTGATCCGTAAGTGCAAAGTTCATCGGCCAAATTGCGAGAATATTTTTTTGCAAATAAAACATTCCAAGGAATCAGATCAAAAACCTTTTTTAAACTTTCTGGTTGATTAACACCCATATATTGTTTAGTTTCGTCAACAAAATAGTTAATCTTATTTACCGGCTCACCTAAAAAAATCATTTTTGCGATCCGTCTTAAGTTTAAACCAATGGTTTGGAGAGTTTGTTTGTCTGTCATATAGGAAATAATTCTTTTAAAATTTCTGTAAATTTCTCCCGTATTTTTGGATCTATAATATTATCATCTTGATTAAAAACAGGCCTGTTATTGATAATTGAGGAAAAAATAATTTCTTTTTTTTCTAGATCATATCCACCACCCCATAAATTTTGCTGATTGCTTCCAAATTGTAGTAATTCCTGCTCTTCGTCAATATGCATTTTTGCCCCTGCTGCTAAAATACGTTTTTCGAGATCAATAACCACCTTGATAAAAAACCCGCCAATTTCAAATGCAAGTTCTTTCATTTCCTGTTGATCTATTGGAGAAGTTATTATTTTAATCACACACGAATAGTATCACAATCTGGAGTCGATTTCGCGGGAGAATTCATCAACAGATAATGCGCCGTCGAAGCGGGTGCCATTTATAAAAAAGGTTGGGGTAACTTTCAGTCCGGCTTTATTTCCATCCTCAAGATCCTTCAAAATTTTTTCCCGAACCACATCCGAATCAAAGTCTTTTTCGAATTTATCCATATCAAGATTTAAATCTTTAGCGTATTGAAATAATTGCTCTTTGGATAAATCAGGCGATTTTTCAAATAATGATTTATGCATCTCCCAGTATTTACCCTGTAAATTAGCCCCTTCGAGAGCTTGCGCGGCGGGCCAAGAATTTGGGTGCGACGGAAGCGGGAAGTTGCGGTAAACAAATCGCACTTTGTCCCTGTATTTGTTCATAATCTCCTCCACCGTCGGCTGGGCAATCTTACAAGCCGGACATTCAAAATCGGAAAACTCCACAATCGTCACTTTAGCATCAGCTGCCCCCAAAATTTGAGACGCCTGGTTGACCAAAATCCCCGAATCAACTATCTTAACCGCAGATTTGTTACCAAGAAGCACCGCTACAACTACAACTAAAATTAGTGTCGCCCCCATTATCCCCGCAAATAATTTAGTTTCACCATTCATCAGAGGTTAATTTTACCATTAAACCAAAGATTAATAAAGTAATAACACCTGAAACGGTGCACCAGAAACAAATGGCGTGAACTGCAAAAACCTCGAGATAAAATAAATATGACGACATCAGTAAACCAATTAACGAAATAGTCAAAAGTGTAAAGCTTAAAAGTCTAAATGACCTGATTGTTTTAACAAAACTTAAACCCAAAATTATTAAGTAATAAGTAAGTCCGTATAAAGGCAAGGGTATGCCAAATAAGTGAGAATACTGACTCTTGCGAACCAGATCACACCCAAAATCCGTTCCGCAGGCAATGCGCCCGCCAGAAACATAGCGCTCTAACAAATAACCAGAAACTAAAAGTCCGGCAGCTGCCAAAATAAAAATTAGACGATTTATCATTTATAAAAACATTATGGCCAGAAGTCCGAACGCCGACCCTAGAAACGCCCCGCCAATTGTATCTGAAAACCAATGCTCACCCAAATAAATCCTACTTATTAGCATAACTACGGCTAACAGACTACCGATCACAGTCACCCATTTTTTTCGAACAAGAAAAATTATTATAACGGCAAGAAAGAAGGCGCGGGAGGTATGCCCAGAGGGAAAACTGTAATTGGTGTGGATAAACCCGCCTGACGGAAAGAAAAATGGAATGGAGTACCGGAAAAACTCCTCCGGCGGACCGGGATGATAGAGAAAAAATTTCCCTATAATCTCAATCGCATAAACCAGAATAATAGCGCCAAGTCCCCAAAAAATTTTCTGATATTTCCAAAAAACATAGCCGGCGACGCCAAGCATTATTAAGCCGATTATTTCCGAGGATCCTAATAAGGAAAACAGAGAAAAGGGGAAGTCAAAAATTCGCGGGAAAATGGTTTGCAAAGACCGAGTGGTCCAAAAGTCAAAACTTACAAAGGCGCGTTGAAAAACTAAAATCGCCATCAAAATAAAACCAAGAATCATAACTAAAAAATAATTAATTTTGTTTGTCATATTTGAAATATTCTCCGACCCCAATTTCCAGTTTTTTTCCGGTTAACCGGGCTTGCAAAATAGTAATAGGATCGGCATGGCTAACCGCCACAACAGTTTTATTTTTATAAACTCTCAAGATTTCCTTAAGGAAATCTTTCATCCGCTCTTCAATTTCTTCCCAAGTTTCCCCTTCGGTAATCTGAGCTGGCAGATCATAAAAAGAATTTTTCCCCTTAATCTCCGAAAATTTATCCCTTTCAATTCCGTTAAAGGGGGATCTAACTTCATTAAGTCTTTCGTCAACAATTACTTTCAGATTAAATTTTTTCCCGATAATTTTTGCTGATTCCAAACACCGGGTCATAGGGCTGGAATAAACCGCCGCGACTTTGGAAAAATCTTTAGTGGCTTTCATAATTTGATTTTTACCGCGGGAATTTAGAGGAAATCCTTTAGCCCGAAAGGCCACAAACTTGTCCTGTCCCTGATATTCCCCATGTCTGACAAAATAAACCGTTGTCATTCATTTCATTATAACAGAACTAAATCTGGCAAATTGGATAAACAGGAGGGTAAAAGCGGCGATCATGGCAACTGGCGCGTAAGAAGAAATATAATTTTTCTGGCCCGGCTTGAAACCGCGAAGAAGTAAAGAATTACCGACAACGGATACGGAACTTAGAGCCATCGCCAGGCCGGCCAACTCCGGTTTTAAAATCAATTCGGCAAACATAAAAACCCGCGCGGCAATGGGAATCCCCATCACATTGTAAAACAGGGCAAAAAACATATTTTGTTTAATTTTACCCACCGTCTCCCTGGATAATTCAATCGCGTTAACCACATCGCGAAGATCATTTTTGACGATAACTATTTCCCCCGCTTCCACAGCCACATCCGTCCCGGATCCCATGGCGATTCCAAGATCCGCCTGCGCCAGCGCCGGTGCGTCGTTTATCCCGTCGCCAATCATAGCCACACACGAATTTTTAATTTTTAATTTTAAATTTTTAATGGCTTCTGCTTTCCCTTCCGGCATCACTTCCGCCATAACATTTGTTATTCCTACTTGTTTGGCGATTGCCTCGGCGGTCTTTTTATTATCACCCGTAATCATCCAGGTTTCTATTCCCATTTTATGTAATTTTTGGATTGCTTCTTTGGAGGCTTCTCTTACAGTGTCCATCACGGTTATTGATCCCAAAACCTGCCTGCCGGCAGGCAGGTCTTTTTCCATTATTTTTAATTCCATCGACGTTTTTCCTCTGCCGAAAAAATATTTCTTATTATTTATTACCCCCTCAACCCCAACTCCCGGAATTGCCTTAAAATCAGTAACCTCGAATAATTTTAACCCTTCGGCTTTTTTAACAATGGCTTCCGCCAGCGGATGTTCCGAATGTTTTTCAAGAGAGGCGGCAATTTGCAGGACGTCGCCGGCAACATCTGTTACCACGGGTTTGCCATTTGTAATGGTTCCCGTTTTATCAAAAACAATAGTCTTTACCTTACACGCTTTTTCCAATGGCTCCCCGCCTTTTATCAAAATACCAAGTTGCGCTCCCCGGCCAGTTCCCACCATGATCGCCGTCGGGGTAGCCAAACCCATGGCGCAGGGACAGGCAATTACGATAACCGAAGTAAAAGTTAGGACGGAAAAAGTTAAACCGGCCCCAAGAAAAAAATACCAAACCACAAAAGTTAAAACGGCAATACCGATAACCGCGGGAACAAAATAAGCGGAAACCCGGTCAGCAAAATCCTGAATCGGGGCTTTTGATTCCTGGGCATCTTCGACTAATCTAATAATCTGCGACAAAGTTGTTTCCGAACCGACCCTCGTCGCCCTAAATTCAAAACTTCCGGTTTTATTCATGGTTCCGCCGATGACCATATCACCCTCCGTTTTCGCGACAGGCAGGCTTTCTCCGGTAATCATTGACTCGTCCAGTATTGAGTGACCCTTGACAATAATGCCGTCAGCCGGAATTCGTTCTCCGGGCTTAACCAAAACGATATCGCCTTTGTTAATGTTCCGGGCCATTTTTGGCATTAAATCCATCAGTTTTTTGATCGCTTCGGAGGTTTGGCCTTTAGCCTTGGCCTCTAAAAATTTACCCAAAACAACGAAAGTAATTAAAAACGCCGAGGTTTCAAAAAAACCAGTAAAATAAGCCACCGACGAACCGATGGTAATTAACGAATCCATATTAAATGTTTTCATTCGCAGTGCCGCCCAAGCCCCTTTATAAAAGCCACGACCTGCTAAAAATTGCACCGGAGTGGCTAAAATAAATGCCAAAACGGTCTTATACGGGAAATCAATAAACATAAAGATCCCGAGGGGTAACGAAAACAGCAAACTAAATAATAATAATTTTTTCTGACTGCCCATTTCATTATTTTTCTTTTCATCAGAGGTTGAAGCGTTGTATCCCGCATCTTTAATAACTCTAACCAGATTGTCTACATTTGTCTGATCCGGATCAAAGGTAACAGCGGCCTTCTCCGTTCCAAAATTAACGTTCGCGGATATCACTCCCGACGTTTTAATTAAGGACAGTTCAATAAGTCTTGCGCAAGACGAGCAATGCATTCCGGTCAGGTACAGATTTATTTTATTTGACATAAAACGTCCCGCCGTACATCCCCATGGAACAGCTGAACTTAATTACTCCCGGTTCTGTGGGGGTAAACTCAATGATATTTTCGCCGGGATTTAGAGTTTTGCGGATACTGTACTTTTGCATAACAATACTTGAAGCGCAGCTGTTTGGATTTCTGGAATTAATTATCCAGCGTACCGGAACCCCCCGGCGGACGACGAAATTATTTGGCGAATACCCGTTTCCAATCTGGTCCATATTTATAACCTGAAAACCATTTTGAATTTTGGGGTTTGCCTCGATCCCAACCCGAGTCGGGGGCGGGCCAAAGACTGTGGCCATTTCGCCAAAAACATCGACTCCTATCAAATTGTACCCGCTCGAGAGATTAGACACGGCAAAAAGAATAACCACAATCCCCGCCCCTTTGAAAAATAATCGCGCGACCGTCCCTTTGACAACAGAAGTTAAACCACCGACCCCCAAAAGCCCGGGGGTTGTTCCAAGAGCAAAAGTCCCCATCGTCAAAGCTCCGGTCAAGGCGCTTCCTGATGTAATCGTGAACAATTGCATCGCCTGGGTAAAACCACACGGGAGAAAAAAGGTCATCGCTCCCATCATGGCCGGGCTCTGTTCTTTCAGCCCCAACCGCTGATTAAGACTTTTAGGTAAAACCAAGGAAAAACCTTTCAAAAACGGAAAAATTTCAATCAACTGGGCCCCCAACAATAGCATGATAACCCCCGCGGTAATAATTATTACCCCTAAAGCGAAAGAAGATACTTGGAAAAAAGCGCCTAAAAAGCCAATAGCCGCGCCCAAAATGGTGTAAGAGATAATCCGACCTAAATTAAAAAGCAAATGGGGTTTAAATTTTTGTAACGGAGAAGCCGTCGGGTTTTCTTTTGCGTATTTTGCCGAGGCCCCAAGAACCAAACCGCCAACAAGGGCCATGCAAGTGGAAAATCCGGCGGTTATCCCAATAAGAAAGACCGCGGGCAGACTATGGTAGTTATCGGATGAAGTTAAACTAAGATCGAAAATCCCAAGGGCTTTGACTGCCAAAAATAAAGCCAGGACAATAAACCCGGCAATGGCTAAATCGCGGTAGTCCCGGGGATTTTTGGAAAAATAGGGTTTTTCATCCTTACCCAAAGTGTAACCGGCGCAGACAACGGCGTTTTCAATATCTTTGTTGGTTAATTGCCCTTCGTACGCTATTTCCGCCGTCCCATTTTGGCTATCAACCTCGACCCGTTTAATATTACGAATTTTCTTTAATTCGTCTTCAACCAAGAGCTCGCACGAGCGGCAATGCATACCTTTGATGTCCACCTTTATTTTATTCATTTTTGGCCTTTTTCAAAAACTTTTATAACTTCATCGATATTTTTATCATCAACACAAGTCTTTAGATGGTTGGCTAAAAGGATAGTTTCTGTTTTAGCCAGCGCTGCACGAACCGCTTGAATCTGTTGAATAACATCAAGACAATAATCCCCGTCGGCAACCATCTTGGTCACTTTTCCCAAATGCCCATGAGCAATATTTAATCTTGTAACAACATCCTTGTTTAAATTTGTGGATCGGTGTTGGTGCCTCATACCCTCCCCCCTAGGATAGGTTAAATAAAATTATTTGTCAAGAGGAGTTTCCACACTGTTCCAGGAGAAAATCGTGTCTTTTTTGAAAAGCTTTGCGAACTTCCGGCAAAACAATTTTTTTATCCCAATCTTTTATTGCCTTCACAACGTTATCGGCCATTAACTCTTCAAACGGTTTATTGTTATTCTCGTACCACCAAAGAGAAAAGAAGGGGCCGATTAAATGGGAAGCGCCATCCGCTGAGGAAATTATTTTAACTTCAACCGGGGTTGACTCCGAACTTATTTGTGACTTGCTATCGATAATTTCAACGTATGAAACGGCTTTTTCGGCAAATTCTTGCGTAAATCCTAATTCAATGAGTTTATCTTTTCCTTTAGACAAAGTCGTTGCGTATTGGTTATCAAAATCTAAAATTTTTCCGTAATCATGAAGCCAAACGAGGACTTTAACCAAATTTTTATCAGCTAAAGGATAAATTTTGCACAACTCCGAAGCAATTTTTTCCACAATTTCCAAATGATATTTGACAAACCACTTATGGTGAATAAAGTTTGGGTTTTTTGAGGCTTCAATTACATGTGATCGAAACCGTAAAATAAGATCATCCATTTGATATATTATATCAGAAAATCAGCCATACTTTTTTAGTTTCTTTAAACTCCCCAAAGGGTAAAACTCTGATTTAGTTTTCACTAATAATCGTTTGTTTATTTTTAGAATCTAAGGTTAAATTAAATTTTTCTTCAAAAATATCTTTGCGACCTAAAAGAAAGGGGGTTCCACGGTCAAAAGTTATTGATGACTCAATATTGACAATCTTATCTAATATCTTAATTTTAATCTTGGCATCATAGGTGATAACAGAAATCCCCCCAACCCCCAAAGTTTTACTCTTTTTTAATTTAGTTTTTTCAATTCCCAGATAGGGTAAAATTGTTGCCGGAAAAGTTGTGGCATCGGCTCCGGTATCGACAAGAAAATCAAACTTTTTCCAACCAAAAATTGTTTCAACATCAAGGGTGATAACGGGATAAAACAAACGACCGAAGCGCTCAACTTCGGCATAAACATAGGGGAATTTAGAAAGCATAACTTTGGCCGAATTTGGGGATCCAACTTATGACCAGTTTATTTTCTTTAAACTCTTTTTTCTCCTTTATTTTTTCCATCAAACTGTCAGCCTTTTTTGCAAAAGCTAAAATCTTATTACTCCCTAAAAAGCGCGCCACATAACCTTGGCCATACTTTTTAGAAATCGATGTTAAATTTCTTGCTTTATTCATAGATTAATTGTATCACAAAAAATCAAATTAAATCTCCCTCACTCCCCCAAAGGCAATGCGGTCGGGGACGAGAGATTTTGCGGTTAACTGGGCGGCGGAAGTCAGAGTGAACATGCCATACCGGTTATTAATTTTATCGACGGCAGCAACAAGATTAAGTTTTGACAACGTTTGGTTTTCGAGATCCAGTTGCAAAAATTTTTTTGATTCAAGATTAAAAACCGAGACATCTAATTCTCTAACTGGTCCATTCTCCCCAGCAATTTCTAATAATTTATAGACTTCTCTAAAAACATCCTTGGTCGCAAAAATAGCTTGCGGCAACATCCTACCTTTATGCCAATAAGAATGATCTCTGTAACTTATTCCCAAATGAATTCCCCGCGCCAAATAGCCCGCCGTTCGTAACCGAAAAGATGTTTTGTCAACCAATTTTTGAATAATTGGCGTCAGATCGGAAAATAAATAAAATGGTTCAGGTAAAGCATACGAGTTACCAAAAGTTTTCCGGACAACCTCAAACTCGTCAACTTCAAAGCCATGCAACCGCAAATGCCAATAATACCCGTCAATACCACCAAAAGCAGTTTTCAAAACCTGTGGGTCAGCGTTGTAAAAATCAACCACCGAATAAACCCCGTTAATAATTAACCGTTTGGCATTTTGACTTTTTATTCCCGTTAAATCCGTTAATTTTAGTTTAGAAAAAACTTCTAAAAAGTTAGTCGCATTTATTTCTTCAAGGCCATCCGGTTTTTTTAAATTTGAAGCGACTTTTGCTAAATACCGGTTAGTGGAAATGCCAATAGAAACTGTCAAAAATTCACCAATTTCATCCCTAATTCTTTGTTTAATTTCTAAAGCGTGTTTAGTGGGATTATCATAAAATTCCACAGAAAACTCATCGATGGACTTGGGGTTGACTTTATCCGAATAAGTTGACAATAAATTTTTTAACTGCCTGTGAACCTCGCGATATTTGTCCGGGTCACTTGGTAAAACGATAATTCTTGGATAAATATTTTTGGCTTCAAAAATCCGCATCCCGGTTTTAATGCCTAAAGCTTTGGCTTCTCTGGAAGCCGCTAAAACACAACCCCGGTTAGTGGCGTACGCAGCAACGACCGTGGGTTTACCTCTCAAAAAAGGGTTAGCCTGTTGTTCAATGGAGGCAAAACAGGAATTAAAATCAATATGCATTATTCGTGGCTGGCTATTGTTGAAGTTCATAATCCTCCAGAGACCAAATCAAATTTTCCGTGTTTAAATTTAACCGATAAAACGCGGTTTCGGAACAGACCGAAAAAACGTGATGTAAAACCCGACCTTCGTAATACTTATGGTGCAACCCGACTTGAGTAATTTTTATACTCTTTCCTGCGTAGGCAAGCTCGAGAGGCTGCCGATCGAAAAGAACTTTTACTACCATATAATAACCATATTAAAATCAAATAAAGACCGAAGTCAAGAGGTTAAATTACTCCGGGTTCTAAAATTTCCAGTTTGCGTTCTTTAGTGTCCATAAAAGCTTTAACGCCGATAGGAATAGTGGCTTTAGGAACTTCATGACCAAAATCAACCCCATAAAGAACAGGGAAATCGTATGTCTCCGTTACCTGCCTTATTAAATCTTTTTTGGGAGGAAAATCCTGGTAATCTTTTTCCGCCACCGCGGTCAGTTTTCCGATTATCATGCCGGCAACCTTTTCTAAAAATCCCGTATTCCGCAACTGCCACAAATTCCTGGCAATCTCGCTAAACTGTTCGTAATCCTCTTCCCAAAACAACAGATATTTTTGGTCAAGTCCGGCGAGAGGATCAAATCTTGTCCCCAAAAGCTTACACAAACAACTTAGATTGCCGCCAAATAAAATTCCCTCTGCCGATCCGGACCGAACCTCCTGCCAAACCGACTGGGGTTTAATTAAAATTTTATCGTCTTTTGAGGTTAACATCCGCCAAAAATTATTCATCGTATAACCACCAGAGCGAAAATCGGGCAGGGAAGAGGCGTTAGGTCCATAAAAGGTAATTAGGCCGGTTTTGGCAAAGATTGCCAGCTGTAAAGTGGTGGTATCGGAATAACCCACAAAAATCTTTGGGTTTTGAATTACCAAATCAAAAATTATTTGATCCAAAATTTGTGATGCTCCCATCCCCCCGACCACTGTAAAAACCGCCCTAATCTCATCATCGGAAAAGGCCCAATTAAAATCATTCGCTCGTTCTGCCGGCATTCCGGCAACATAATCACCAATCGCTTTATAAATATGGGTGCCAAGCTTTACTTTGTATCCGTTCTTTTCTAAAAACCTTGCGGTTTTTTCCACCTCAACCCGAGTCACGGGCTCCGACGGAGTGATAAGGGCAATGGTATCGCCGGCCTTAAGGGCTTGAGGTTTAATAACTTTAACCATCCCCCTATTTTACCGCGAAAGAGCATTTCGGACAATCACCTCGAGAAATTGGGGATAGCTCATTCCCGCAGCCCGGGCAGAGCGCGTGGCCCCGTCCTCGGGGCCAATGCCGGGATTGGCATTGACTTCCAAGATAAACGGTTTATTATTCTTTGATAATCTAAAATCAACCCTCGCGAAATCCCGGCAACCCGTGGCCAAATAAGCGGCCACAGCAATATCCTGTATTTCCCGAGCCAGTTTGCCCGGCAGATCAGCCGGACAAACCCCAACCGTCTCTTTGAATTTTAATGAGTGTTCTTTCCATTTGGCGTCAAAATCAACAATTTTATATTTATCTTTATACGATGGCCCAAAAACTATTTCTGATATTGGTAACGCTTCGGCCTTGTCACCATTCCCCATAACTGTTACGTTTAATTCCCGGCCATCAATATATTCCTCCACCAAAACCTCCTCGTCATATTTTTTTCTCAAAAAATCCGTCTGTTTTTTTAATTGTCGCGGATTATTAACGACCGATTTTTCACTTATTCCCAGACTGCAATCCTCGCAAGCGGGTTTGACAATAAGCGGAAATTTTTCCGATCCGGGAACGGGTAAATTACCAAGCTTTAAAAGTTCTTTTGTGGCTTTTTTATCCGTTGTCAAAAGGATTGCCCGTGACCCTGAACCGGTAAAGGGGATTGAGGTTTTTTCCAGCAAGCTTGCCAAGTCCGCTTCACTTTTAGGAATATTTCCGATTCCAAATGCGTTATTAAAAAACAGGTCCGGATTCAAATTTTTAAGCCGCTTAAAGTTGTCTTCCCGAACTTCAAATAAATCCGCGTTTAAACTTTTAGCAATTGCTCTTGCTGTTTTTACGGTATCTTCGTCAGCCAAAATATCTTTGGGATTGCCAAAAAATTTTGAGGTTACCAGGTTGTAAAGAACTATTATTTTCATTTAATAGCGCCGGGCGGCAATAGCGGCAATCTCCCCCATAAACCGCGGGTACTCCATTCCAGCAGTCTTGGCTGACCGTGAGGCCCCCATGCCAGGGGACAAATCGGGGTTAAGATTTACTTCCAAAAAATAAGGAATCCCGTCTTTGGAAAATCGAATGTCCACCCGGGCATAATCCCGACCGCCGCAGGCCCAATAGGCTTTAAGGGCCAGCCGTTCAATTTTATTTTGCAAATAGCCATCAATTTTGGCCGGACAAACACCGGAAGTTTCGCGGTAATTTCTTGATCTCTCGATCCATTTAGCCTTAAAATCAACGATCTTTTCTGCATCTTCCTCCTTGAACCAACGCCCAAATATTATTTCCGAAATTGGCAAAACTCTGGCCAACCGGCCATTTCCTAAGACCGTAACATTAAATTCCCGACCCGTTATGAACTTTTCAATCAAAGCGGGTTCGTGATAGTCTTCCAAGATTCTGGCTACTTCGCGCCGCAAATCAACAAGATCATAAACAACCGATTTTTGGGTAATACCAAGAGAACAGTCCTCAGCAACCGGCTTAACGATCAGGGGATAACGCAAACCTTCGGGAGTTTTGTCGGGAATTCTCTGCAAAACAGCGTAATCCGGGGTAGGAATATCATTTTGAATAAAAACCTGTTTTGTTAAGACTTTATTCGTCGTCAACAAAAGCGCCGATGCGTTTGAGCCGGTATACCACAAATTTTTTTTGTCAAGATACTGAGGGACTTTATGTTCTGATTTAGGAAGGTTTCCGATCCCGTCACACAGATTAAAAAACAAATCTGTGGCTTTTTTATCCAGTTTTTTGATCGTCCTTGATGTTAATTCGTAAATTTCTGCTTTATAACCGTCTTCCTCAAGAGCCCCGGCCACGATTTCAGCATCGTCCTTTCCCCCTTCTTCCGCAAGAATGGCTTTTTTATCATTAACGTGCAAATTGGTAACTTCGTTGTACAAAACAGTGACTTTTTTCAGTTTCTTCTTTTTCACTTTTTACAGAATAACAAACATCTTTACGCTGTCAAGAAGCAGTTATAACTTCCGGACCGCCCGGGGTAACAAATACGGTGTGTTCAAATAATCCCGAATTATGACCATCTCTCGTCACGATCGTCCAGCCATCATCATTGGCATACACGATCGGAGATTTTCCTTCGTTATAAATTACCTCGATAGCCAGACACATTCCCGCTTTGATTTCCGCGGTGTTTTCCACTTTGCCGCGAATAAAACAGGGAATTTCCGGATCTTCATGCAATTCTTTTCCAACACCGTGACCGACCAGTTGCTTAACACAAGAATAACCATGTCCTTCAATAATTTCCTGAATTTTAGCGGAAATATCGCCAATATGATTGCCGACCCTACAAACTTTTATTGCTTCCTCCAAAGCCAGTTCTCCTGCTAATAAAAATGAGTTTTGTATTTTTAATTTTGAATTTTGAATTTGCGTCGTCCACGACGCATCCGTGTGAAAACCACCATAATAGACCCCAACATCCACCCCCAAAACGTCGTTTACCTGCAGTTTATATTCGCTTGGAACCCCATGAACCACCATGTCGTTAACATTCATGCAGGTAGCAAAATGATAATCTTTTTCCATCATAAAAGATGGGTAGCCACCAGCGTTTTTAATAAGCTCTCGGGCATATTTTTCCAAATCCATAGTATTTATCCCGGGAACAGCCTTTTCCAAAACCCGTTTAATAACCATGGCCGTAATTTTCCCGCCCTCTTTTATTTTTTTAAAGTCATCAGAAGAATAATAATTAATTTTCATTGGTAAAAAGTTTCATAATAGAAGCGTGAATTTCCTCAATTGTTGGCCGGCCGTCAACATGAATAACTTTCCCCTGTTTTTCAAAATAATCGATAATTGGTTTTGTTTTTTTGTGATAAATTTCTAACCGGTTAGCAACAATTTCCGGGGTGTCATCCATTCTTTTTTCAATTTTAGCCCGATCCAACATTCTTTTTATTCCCTCGTCATCAGGTAAGTCAACAACAATAACTTTATCAATTTGTTTGCCCTTTTCCTGCAAATAGTTTTCAACAACATAAATTTGATCTTCTTCGCGGGGATATCCATCCATGACGGCACCACTTTTTGCTTCTTCCGTTTCTAAAATGGCGCAAACCCGACGAAATAATAATCGAAATGGGGGAAGCTCCCCTTTGGACATGTATTCCTTTATTTCCCGACCTTCGTCAGTATCCTCTGACGCCATTTGCCGGCAGACATCACCCGAAGCGACAAACGCCAGGCCAAGTTTTTTGGCCAAAAGCTTCCCTTGTGTTGATTTTCCGCTTCCCGGCGGCCCCATGATAATTATGTTCATTTGTTCTGTTTAATTTTGCCCATTTTGCACACACCGGGTGTGTGCAAGCACGAAATTTTTATTTCTTCAAAAACCCATCATAGTTGCGCATGATGAGCATGGCTTCGAATTGTTTAGCGGTTTCCAAAACAACGGAAACAACAATCAATATTCCTGTTCCGCCGATGGTAAGCGAGGCTACGTTAGCAATTCCGTTTGCCAATGAGGGCAAGATAGCGATCAACCCCAAGAAGACGGCTCCGGCAAGGGTAATTCTTGTCAGAATGTAGTTCAAATAAGAAGATGTTGAAGTCCCCGGCCGAACGCCCGGAATAAATCCCCCGTGCTTCTGAACCTCCTCGGCAATTTTTTGGGGATTAAAAACGATAGCAGTGTAAAAATAGGTAAATATTATGACTAACAGGAAATACAAAAGATTGTAAAGAATGCCGTTAGGGTCGAAAGCCGCAGACATTCCCTGGGCAATCCGCGACACCGTCGCGTTCGGGACCTGCGAAAGATACTGGCCTAACAAATTGGGAATTAAAACCAAAGAAACAGCAAAAATAATGGGGATTACTCCCGCCTGATTGACGCGAAGGGGCAAATAATTGGTCTGTCCCCCGTACATCCGGTTTCCCGAAACTCTGCGAGCGTAAACAATGGGAATTTGCCTTGTCGCTTCGTTAACTAAAACAATGGCAGCAATGACCGCAACCCCCACCCCGGCAAAAATTACCAAGTTAATTATTTGCTCTTCGGTAACAACAGAAATTGTTTGTCCCAATAGGGTCGGTAACCGGGCAACAATACCCGCAAAAATTAACATAGAAATACCGTTGCCTATACCGTATTCCGAAACTAATTCCCCTAACCACATGAGTAACACTGTCCCGGCGGTTAAAGTCAAAATTAAGGCCACAAGCGTTAGGGGATCAACCGCTCCCATGACGTTTTGATTTTTTAACAAAGCATAAGTCCCGAGGGCCTGTAAAGCTCCGATCGGCACCGTCAACAATCTTGAATATTGATTAATCTGCATCCGGCCCATTTCTCCCTCCTTAGCCAGTTCCTCAAGTTTTGGAAAAACCATTTGCATAAGCTGCATAATAATAGTCGCATCAATATAAGGCGTCAGTCCAAGGGCCATAATGGAAAAGTTAGCCAAAGTCCCACCGGAGAAAATGTCCAAAAGCCCTAAAAACTGATTCTGGGTGAACAGTTGCTTTAAGGCTACAAGGTCGACCCCGGGAACGGGAATATGGGCAAAAAGTCTAAAGACAAAGAAAATAAAGGCCGTAAAAAGGATCTTTTTCCGCAGCTCCGGAACATTCCACGCCCGCCTAAAAATATCTAATAATTTCGTCACAGGAGATATATTACCACAAAATCCTCACTAATAACCATCATCATTATAAAAATTATCATGTTAGTGTTGCTGGAGCAGATAAAGATGTTAATTTTAACTTTAATACTTTAGTATCAAAGTGAAATCGTATACAGACACTATATACGATTGTATAGGATTATATACGATTACAAAAATTTAGCTTCAAAAATATATCCAACACCCCTAGAGATACCGAGAGTTTTAGATAATGATTTTATAAAAATTAAATTATAAAATAATTATATGTGGGCGTTAATTGCAATTATTGTTGGGGTGTTGGCGGGAGTAATCTGGGAGCTCAAAGCAACGGCTCAAAAAGTTGGCGGAGACAGTTTATTTCCAAGTATAATTATCCCGTACAAAGGCCGGAAAATTCATTTGCACCATTGGACAACCTATGTTTTGATTGAAATTTTTGTCTCGTACTGGGCTATTAATTTTAGTTATTGGCAAAATCCTTTTGTTTTACTGATATTTTTCTTCTTTCTAACAGCCACTGTAACCAACTTTGTTAAATTTCGGGATTGGAAGACTTTGGTGTATAAATAACCCCCTTTGTCCGACCGATTTTAGTAATAAAGCCAGCGTTAATAAGTTGTTTAAGATCGTAGCGCAAAAGACGGTCGTCAACGTTTAAAAACCGACGATGTAAAAAATCCAAAGTCACGGTCCCGTGATCACGGACAATTTGCAAGAGTTCCTGCCGGCGTAAAGGTAACATATCCGTTCGGGTAAATTTTTTGCCCGCTACCATCTTATCCTTCGCATTGTTTGTGGCTTCCACCATAAATTCCAGCAAGATCTCAATAAATTCTGTCGCATCATCCCCGACTGAATCACTAATTGCCTGATAATATAACTGCCTTTTTTTATCAACTATCTCCTCGGCGACAACCATCCCCTTCATCCCATAACCACTTAGTGAAAGGACCGCTAACTGCAACAACCGGCCAACGCGTCCATTACCATCGACAAAAGGGTGAATTTTTTCAAATATTAAATGAGAAAGGACTGCTTTAATCAGGGGGTTCTCGTCAGTATCTTTATTTATGTAAGAGATTAAATCAGAAATTAGACCGGGAATCTGTGACGGAGAAGGGGCATGGTAAACCGCATTTCCGGCCGCATCAAAAATTCCCTCGTGTCCAACACGCCACTTCCCGGCATGACCGTAGTATGGCAAATTTTTCATCAAAGTTTTATGCCACAATAAAATATCTGTGTCTTTAATTTTTTTGGCCTTATCAAACCTTGTCAAAACAAAATTTATTGCCTTGAAAAGATTGGCCACTTCAAGTTTTTGTTTTTCTTTACTTGTTAAATCGCGAAGATCGCTTATATCTTCCCGTTTTAAAGTGTTGCCCTCAACCCGGGCAGAAAAAAGAGAACTTCCTAAAATTGCCTTTCGACGAAGATTTTGTTCAACAGTCACAGGAAGATCAATTGTTTCAATCACCCCGCGATTGGCTTCAATTATAGAAATTGAATTTAAAATCGTATTATTGAGTGTATATTTAGGCGGAATTCTCATATTTTATTTCCAGATATATCCAAATCTATCCAAATCTTTCGCCTTATTATCGTAAATAATTTGCGGGAAGATTGCAAGATGGCAAACTACGAACTTGCTGACGAGTAATGTTTCAGGGCAAAGTTCCAGAATTTAGTGACGCCAAATGTTACGAAGACAAGAGGAATTACCTCCACGACCAATAATAGTAAATTGCCACGGCCAAGAAATAACATTACCGGAAAGGTTAAAGTTACAGCCATCGGTAAAAGCAATAAATCGGCGACAAAATTATTTCGGCTCATAACCGTTGTTGGATTGCGCAAAGAATTAGCAAAAACATTATAAAAATCAGACATCGCCGTTACTCTAATCATAAAAATAGATAGGGTAGAAAAGAATAGAAAAAATAAATAATACATTAACAGCCCGGCTAAAATTACTATGATAATCCGAAATATCGTCGTGAAATCAAACATAATCCCCATTGCAGCCAAAGCATAATAAATGATATATCCTCCTATGAAAATTCCGGGGACATCCTCGTATCTATGCTTTCGGAAAGATGATAAAAATAAGGTATTAGCCGGTTTGATTAAAACAAAATCGAACATTCCCTCGTTTACAAGTTCAGAAAACTCAAAAAGATTAGATCTGATAAAAATGTCAAAAATGGATTTAATGACACGGAAAAAACCGGTAAATAAAAATATTTCTTGTTTGCCCCAACCAAATAAATTGTTTGTATACTGAAAAAATATTTCCACAACAGCTAGTTGAAAAACAACCCAAAAAGCGGCGGTAAAAATGGAGATCAAAAATTTCATTCGATACTCCATTAAAGCCATCAAATTATTTTTAATAATTGCCAGGGTTAATTTTGTATACTTTTTTATCATAAATTTATGCTCCGACGGCCGAATATCTTTTTAACCCCCGACTCCAAAGATAAATATATCCTGCAATCATAATAACAACCCAGATTAATTGGATTACAAAGCCTAAAAAGACATCAAAAGATGATAATGTCCCCAGTGCAATTTCCACTGGAAACGAGAGCATGTATCTAAAGGGTAGAAAATTATTTATGTCCCGAATAATTGTTGGTAAAACAACCAAAGGAATAATTTTTCCGGAAAGAACAAAATAAAAAATATCCTGAAAATCAAGAATTGATTTTGTGTCCTGCATCCAGAATGCAGCAATACCTAACAAAAAATCAAAAACAAAAGTTAAAATCGTGGCAAAAAATAAAGCAATAATAAAAGGAACAAAAATTTCTAAAGATATGGAAACAGGGCTTTTGGATAATAAAGCAAAGAGGGCAACAACCAACGGAACCAAATAAACCATTTTTAAAACTTTTTCCCCAATGTTTTGGCCAATAAACCAAGTAATATAACTAAATGGTTTTAAAAGATGTTTAGAAAGTTTGCCGTAACGAATATCCGCGGAAACAAAGGGGGATGACCAGGCGGAATTAATAATTTCTACTAGCATTACCAGTAAAAAATAACTCACAATTTGGTGCTGACTTAAAGGCGGTGTCCCTCCCGATGCAGAAATTGTCAGCCAGACAGCAAGAGAAACCAGGGGGGCAACAATCCCACTAGCAACAAATAAAAACACGTCGCCGCGGTAAGTTAGTGATTCAATTATTGCCATTCTAATAATTGTCACAAATTTTTTCATACTCTTTGATTTTAGCACTTATTTATACGAACAAATTATTATTATGTTAGTGATGCTGGAGCAGATGAAAATGTTAATCTTTGCTTCGTAACTTTAAAGTATTGAAGAGGGGTTATTTTGTTTTAGAAGGAAAAGTAATTTCTATCGCTTCGGATAACATTTCCCGAGCTTTGTGGGCAGTCGGACCACGGGAAGAAATATCAAGTTCGGGACAATGGGCCACATACGGTGCGCCCTTTGACGACCCGTCATAAATTATCTTAGTGGTAAATGGTGCCGGTAAAGCCATGATAGAATCATCACACAATGATTCATATAGCCATAATGAAAAAGAGCTGGAGTTTGTTACCTAAAATCTTAAGCGGGGAGAAAACGATTGAGAGCCGTTGGTACAAAACAAAACGCGCGCCATGGGGTAGGATTTTTCCCGAAGATACAATTTATTTTAAAAATTCCGGGGAACCAATCATGGTAAAAGCCGCTGTCGAAAAAGTTGAGGAAATTTGTATAGATTCCGGCTTTCGCCGGAATGACATACCCACGAAGATTTGTGCTCCAAAAGGATTTGAAAAATTAATTGCGGACAAAAAATATTGCATTTTAATTTATTTAAAGAATCCCCGCAAAATTAAACCGTTTGAAATTAATAAAAAAGGCTTTGGGGCAATGGCCGCGTGGATTACTCTACCGACCCGCCGGCTTTTTCGATCTTTAGCCTTGCCCCGGAGGAACACGGAAGTTTGACTGTTAGGGCAACTTTAAGATCGCCGTCGCCGAGAATTTTGACTTTTGTTTCATCTTTGCCAATAATTCCGGTTTTTTTAAGACTCTCGAGAGTCACTTCGGTTTTGGCTTTTAAACCATTTAATAATTTAACGTTGACAATTAACGGCCGGTTTTTATTTAAAGATTTATTTTTTCCTTTACCGCGCAGAAGTGGCAGCCGTTTAAGCCACGAAGCCTGTAGGGATGACCCGGCAAAAAGCAGGGGAATTTTCCCGCGGGCTTTTTGACCTTTAGTCCCCCGACCGGAAGTTTTTACCTTCCCCGAACCGTGACCTTGACCTAACCGTTTAGATCTTTTCTCTACAATCATGGGTAGATTATTTAAGCTGATATTCTTATCTTTTGTCATAATTTCTAATTTCCAATTAACCTAAGGATTATTAGAAATTAGATAAATTAGGTCAATTAGAAATTTCATTTCAATTTTTTTAGCGCTTCCAGAGTCGCGTATACATTACTAGCTTTATTCCCTGTTCCCATAACTTTGCTACTTATGTCTTTTATTCCCGCCAAAGAAACAACAGCCCGAACAGATCCGCCGGCGATAATCCCCGACCCCGCCGGGGCAGGACGCAGCATGATTCTTGCCGCCCCAACTTTAATAAAAATCTCATGAGGAATTGTCGTTCCTTTCAAATTCACGGTTATCAAATGTTTTTTAGCATAAGAAATGGCTTTTTGTGAGGCCGATTGAACATCGTTGGCTTTGCCATGACCCACTCCAACCCGACCCTTTTTATCTCCAACCACAGCAAGAACCGCAAACCCCACTTTGTTCCCTCCGGCAGTTTTTTTAGAAACCCGGTTGACCTGAATGACTTTTTCTTCAAATTCTTTTGGTGTCTGATAATCAGTCATAATCTAAAATTTTAATCCCGCTTCTCGGGCTGCCTCGGCTATCTTTTTTATATTTCCATGATACCGGTAACCGTTTCGGTCAAAAATAACTTCTTTCACCTTTAGTTTCAATAATTTTTCGGCAATTGTTTTTCCCGCCAAAACTGGATCACCTTGTTTGTCAACAGAAGCGATAGTTTTTGACTCATCTATTGCCTGGATATAAAAATACTTATTTGATCTGAAAACAACTAATCTCGGTTTCATATTTTTACTTGGCCGTGACCCCGACCGCTTTGGCTGCTTTCCCGGCTTTCTTTCTTACTACTTCCCCAACATATCTCACTCCCTTGCCCTTATACGGTTCCGGAGGTTTAATTTTTCTTATTTGCGCGGCGGTTTCCCCAACCAATTGTTTATCAATACCGGAAACATTTATAATATTCTGTTTAACTTCAAAAATGATTCCCTCGGGCGCGGGAAATTTCACCTGATGAGAAAAACCCACGTTTAAAACCAAATCCTTACCCGAAACTTCCGCCCGATACCCGACACCAACAATTTCTAGCCCTTTATTCCAACCCTTCGACACTCCAAATAATAAATTTTCAATTAGTGTCCGGGTCAACCCATGTAACGATTTCGCTTTGGCCGTCTCCGCAATTCTTTCGACGTGAAGGCTGTTGTTTTCCTGTTTGACGGCAATTTCCGGTTGGTGTTCATAAGTCAACGCCCCTTTTGGGCCGACAGCACTGACGCTACTCCCGTCAATTCTTACGGTCACTCCTTCCGGAATCTTTATTGGCTTTTTTCCAATTCTACTCATATTTTGTTACCAAACTTTAAATAATAGTTCTCCGCCTAATTTTTTACCTTTCGCGTCCTTATCCGTCATAAGACCTGCCGGGGTGGAAATAACGGCCAAGCCTTTGCCGCCAACGACTAACGGAATATTGTTTTTGTTTACGTAAATCCGCAATCCGGGTTTACTCACGCGATCAAGGTCAGTAACGGCCCCAACTTTGTTGTTGTACAAAAGAACCGCCTTTGAATCCTTAAAGTCGGCGAGATATTTATTTTTAACCAATAATTTACACACGGCGTCAACCAACTTAGACTTGGGCATAACCACCTCCGCCTTGCGGGCCATGTATCCATTTTTTATACGGATTATTGCGTCTGATAAAGCATCTGTTACCATGTTGATCTTATAACTCCCGGCAATTCTCCCTTATGGGCTAATTCCCTGAAGCACAACCGGCAAAGTCCGAAACGGCGCATATAAGCACGGCTCCGGCCACAAAGATTGCACCGGTTTTTGTTCCGGGTCGAATACTTTTGTTCATGTTTAAACTTTAAAGTGTCAGATACTTTAGCCATTTTTTTCAAAAGGAAAACCCAGAGCTCTAAACAGGGCTAAACCTTCTTCATTATTTTTCGCCGTTGTTGTTATTGTAACTTCCAGCCCGCGAATGCGGTCTATTTTATCATACTCAATTTCTGAAAAGACGATCTGTTCCGAAAAACCGAAGGAAAGATTGCCTCGCCCGTCAAGATTTTGAGTTGGAATCCCATGAAAATCACGAACCCGCGGGAAAACGATAGTGACCATTTTTTCAATAAAACCCCACATTCTTTTACCACGCAACGTTACCATTACTCCAACCGGTTCTCCTTCCCTCAGTTTAAAGGCGGCAATAGATTTTTTAGCCTTACGAACAGCCGGCTTTTGGCCGGTGATCGCCGCCAGCTGGGCGGAAATCGCTTCCAAGACTTTTTTGTCCGTGACGGCTTCTTTGGCTCCAACATTTACAGTCACTTTGACCGGCACCGGCACCTGCATAACGTTTTTTAATTTCAACTCTTCTTTTAATTTTTGTCTATCTAGTTTCATATTTCCATTTTGCATTTTCTACAAATTCTCACTTTATCTTTTCCATTCAATTGATAACCCACTCGGGTTACCATTTTGCACTTCGGACAAACTAACGCTACGTTAGCGACCGGCAATGGTCTCGGAACCTCCACAATCCGCCCCTTTTGTCCCTCAGCGCGTGGTTTCATATGCCGTTTGAATAAATTAACTCCGGCAATTAAAACTTTTCCGTGTTTGGAAATAACTTTTTCCACAACACCTTCCTTTCCGATATCTTTGCCGACCATTATTCTAACTTTGTCATTTTTATGTATTTTCATAAATTTATAAAACCTCCACGGCCATACTGACAATTTTCGCGAAATCCTTATCTTTCAGCTCCCTGGCTACCGGTCCGAAAATTCTTGTCCCCAATGGATTTTTATCTTTTCTGTCTGCAATAATAACGCCAGCGTTGTCATCAAACTTTATATAGCTCCCGTCGGCCCTCCCATGTTCTTTAGCCACCCGAGCGATAACTGCAAAAACCATCTGCGAATCCTTGACCATGCCGTTGGGATCCGCACCATCAACGACACATTTAACAATATCCCCAAGATAGGAAAACTTTCGGGTAGACCCCACATACAAATGAATCACCCTAAGCTTGTGAGCCCCGGTATTGTCTGCCACTTTTAATAATGTTCTTCTTTGAATCATATCTTAATTTTCAATTTTAATTAGTCTTTGACAACAAAGTTAACCGTCTTTGCCACCGGTTTACATTCTTCAATCGTAACCTTATCCCCGATGTTTAAGTGTTTGGCTGTGTGAGCTTTGAGTTTGGACATCCGGCGCATAATTTTTTTAAACCGCGGATGCTTTACAAACCGTTCAACTTGAACCACAACCGTCCCGGTCATTTTATTGGAAATAATCTTCCCTTCAAGTTGTTTAGCCATGGTCTTCCGTCTCCTTTCTCGCAATCTGGCGACGAATATTTTTCGCCAGATTAGTATTTTTTTCTTGCTTGGCCCTAATCCTCATCTGGGCTTCATTTAAATCTTTTTTTAACTCCAATAATGATTTATTGGTTTGTTTTTTCATACTTTTTCAATAAATTTAGTGTCTACTGATAACTTGTGTCCCGCGCGTCTTATAGCCTCTTTAGCCGCTTCTCTTGGGATTCCAGCCATTTCAAATAACATCTTTCCCGGCCTCACAACGCAAACATATTCAGAGACATCACCTTTCCCGACCCCAAGCCGGACCTCCGGCGGTTTTTTGGTTACCGGTCGATCGGCAAATAATCTTATCCAAACCCGGCCACCCTTAGCCGTGTAATGAGTCAGGGCTTTTCGCGCCGACTCAATCTGTTTTGACGACACCCAGCCGCGGGAAACTGTCACCAAGCCATATTCTCCAAAAGCCAGAGTGTTGCCCCGCGATGCCATCCCGGGCATCTGACCCCGAAACATCTTTCTATATTTAACTCGTCTTGGTGTTAAGACAGGCATACTCGAAAATATACAATTTTTAATTTACAATTTTCAATTATCATATTTAAGACAGGCAAATCCACACTTTAACGCCTATATACCCCGAACGGGTCGGGGCATGTATTTGGGCATAGTCAATTTTTTCCCGCATGGTGGTCAAGGGCAAAACCCCTTTTTGTAAATGTTCAACACGGGAGATTTCGGCGCCGTTGATCCGACCGCCAAGCTGTACCCGCGCCCCCTTGGCTCCGGCAGCCATCATCTTCTCCATCGCCTGGTTCATGACCCGTTTGGCCATCATTCTTTTGCCAAGTTGGTCAGCAATCATTTGAGCCACAAACTGGGCACTCAAGTTTGGTTCTTTAACCGCCTCGATTTTTAAGTCAACTTTCAAGGTGTTTTTATCGCCTTTTTTAATCATCAAAATTCTATCAACAATATATTTTTTAAGATCATCAAGCCCTGTCCCGCCACGGCCGATAACCATACCCGGCCGAGTAACATGCAACAAGAGACTTAATTTATTGATCGATCTTTCGATTTCTATTTTTGTTAACCCGGCACTTTTGAGCCGCTTACCCAACTCTTTTCTTATCTTAAAATCTTCTAAAAGGGTGTCTTGATATTTTTTTCTACCAACGGAAAACCACCGAGAATTCCAGGTGTAAAATTTCCCTAACCTAAAAGCAACTGGGTTAATTTTTTGTCCCATAATCTCAGTTCATAGTAGAGACAAGTTCATAGTTCATAGTAGATGAACTACTATGAGCAGAGTCTACAATGAACTCCCCTCTACCAACATAATTTTAAGGTGTGATGTTCTTTTCTGGACCACACCTCGATCAGCTTTGGCGTTGCGCCCTTTGGCTGCTCGTTTCATTTTTATCCCCTCATTAACGATAATGCTTTTAATAAATAATTTATCCGCCGTTATTTTAGAATTGGCCACCGCAGACTTTAAGGCTTCTAAAACCGGCGGGCGGGCGGATTTATTGACAAATTTTAGTCTGGCCATAACATCAGCCGCATTCTTGCCAACCAAATCTTTAGTCAACAACCTTATTTTTCTTGGACTAACTCTGATATTTTTAGCAACGGCTTTCATACCTTATGTTTTTGATAACTCCCGAGCTACGACCCGGCCATGACCATGAAAATAGCGGGTAGGGGCAAACTCCCCAAGCCGATGACCGACCATCCCCTCGGTGATTAAGACCGGAACATGAATCCGGCCATCGTGAACGGCAATCGTCACCCCCACAAACTCTGGCGGAATGGTACAAGCCCGTTTCCAAGTGTTAATCGGGCTGCGATCATTAGCCGCTTTGGCTTTTTGGACTTTTAATAATAATTTAGGGTCAATATACGGCCCCTTTTTTGAACTTCGCGCCATATTATTTATTTCTTCTGTTTACAATCATTCTGTTACTATATTTCTTGGGATTTCTTGTGCGGACCCCCCGAGCTCTTTTCCCCCACGGGGTCTTAGGTTGTTTCATTCCCTCGCCAGACCGGCCCTCACCACCGCCATGAGGATGGGTCCGAGGGTTCTGCGCGACCCCTCGAACATGCGGTCTTATCCCCAAATGCCGGGATCGTCCGGCTTTACCCAAAACGACATTTTTCCACTCAACGTTGTCCAGCTGGCCAATTGTAGCGAAACATTCCTCGTTAATCAATCGCGTCTCTCCCGACGGTAGTTTGACCGTTACCATACCCCGATCCCGGGCCATAACAACCGCCAAACCTCCCGCCGACCGGACAATCTGGCCCCCCTTACCCTTGGTTAATTCAATGTTGTGAACCGGCTGGCCGACCGGAATCCGTGACAAAGGGAGAGCGTTACCGAGTTTAACTTCGGCTTCTTTACCGGCCATAACATAGTCACCGATATTTAATCCCTGCGGGCGCAAAAGGTATCTTTTATCCCCATTAGTAAATTGCACCAAGCAGATGTTAACCGTCCTGTTGGGATCATACTCGATACTAACAACCCTGCCCGCCACTCCGACATTGTCCCGACGAAAGTCAACCATCCGGTAATACCGTTTTCCCCGACCGCCAATATGCCGGGAACTGATATGGCCAGAATTGTCCCGTCCTGATCGTTTTTTAAGGATAGTCAATAGTGATTTTTCCGGGCGCCGCTGTGTCAGGATTTCCCGATAATTTAAACCCGTAGCAAATCTGTTATTGGCTGCTCCAGACAATCTTTTAAGCATTCGTGTTTCCTCCTTGGATATCAAATAAAGAAATTGTTTCTCCCTTTTTTAACTGAACAACGGCCTTTTTCCAAGCCGATTCAGGAACTTTGATTCGTCTTTTCCCCACCCGAAGCCGCCGACCCTTAACAATGGTTGTGGAAACGCCAATGACATTTACCTTAAATTGCTCTTTGACTTCCGCGGCAATCTTGTTCTTGTCAGCGGTTTTTAGAACCGCAAATGTAAATTTACCGGCCGCGGCATCCTTCATCGCCTTTTCCGTAATAATTGGTTTAATTAATATGTTCATGCTTTTTTACTTTTCGCCTTTTTCTCTTTGCCTTCAATGTCTATTTCCTCATCCCACAAAATCATCTTCGCCTTCATAATTTCCAAAACATTCAAATCCGTCACCGGGAAAACTTTGACATTTTGAATATTTCTCGCCGCCTGGTAAACATTTTTTAATATTTTATTAGTGACAATTAAAGCACTCGCCCTTTCCCCCCTTGCCCTAATTCTTTGCAAGAATACCGCCAGTTCTTTAGTCTTGCCGGACAATTTTGCCAGGCCGGAAACCGTTATAACCTTCTTTTCTTTATTTTTCAAAAATAAGGCTCCCTTAACCGCCAGCTGTTTCATCTTTTGCGACAGTTCTAAAGAACAATTCCGGCGTTTTGGACCGTGAGCCACTCCACCGCCGACAAAAATTGGAGCTTTAGCATCGGAATGCCGGGCATGCCCGGTACCTTTTTGTTTGTACATTTTTTTGTTGGTGCCGGCCACTTGAGACCGGGTCTTGGTCCCCGAAGTCCCTTGTCTTTGATTAGCCCGGTAAACACGAACAGCCTGCGCTAATAATTTCGGACTGACTTCTTCCATTCGGTCCTTGTTTAATTTATAATCTTCAATTATTTTCATATCTTTGTAATTTTAACCAATCCCCCCTTGGGACCGGGAACGAGACCTTTGACAATTAATAAATTATCCGAAATAGCAATAACTTTAAGATTGCGGGTAGTTACCTGGTCACCCCCCATGTGTCCAGCCATCCTTTTACCTTTGTAAACCCGGCCCGGAGTGGTTGTCTGACCAATTGATCCCGGTCCTCTTTGCCGATCCGATTGCCCATGCGTTTTTGGACCGCCTTTGAAACCATGCCTTTTAACCCCGCCGGCAAAACCCTTACCTTTGGAAATTCCGGTTACTTTAACATCGTCCCCAACCGTAAAAACGTCGGAGATTTGTATTTTTTCTCCGACATTTTTTTCCGTCACTAATTTTTTCATAAATCGCGGGGAAATCTTATCTGTGAGCTTATTAATCAATCCCTGCCAAGGTTTGGAAACCTTCTTTTTGTGACCGAAAGCCACTAAATCCTTACCAATCACCACGTTAGGTTCAACTTTGATATGAGTGACAGGAATGCGTACGCCCGCCGGCGTATAAGACTGGTCTTGTTTTATTTTAAATCCGTAAATCGAGTCCATAAAAAAATCCCGCGGCTGCGGGACATAATCCCTACATCCAAAAACTTCTAGTTAGAGAGTTTAGGGCTAACTAACATTGACTTTGATTATATATCAGATCTTGCCTGAAAGCAACCACGAAATCACGTTGTCCCGGGTAATCAGGAGAGTTTTATTAGTGTTTAACTCCCGTGCGGCTTCCAAAAGGGCTGTTATTTCCCTATCTTTAGTTTCTTGATTCGATGCATCCAGACAAACTTGAATTAGTTGTTTTTCTTTGGGTAAATAAAAATCAACTTCCTTTTCAGATTCGGTCTTATAATAATAAATTCCCTCGCAATTTCTGACCAATTGTAGAAAAACGAGATTCTCCAGAAATCGTCCCCTGTCAGGGGAAAAAGAGAAAGCTACTGATTTTACCAACCCGCTGTCAATCGCGTACACTTTCTTGTTGGCAATCTGCTGTCGTTTAACTGAATAATCATATCTATTGATTGCAAAAATGAGCCATGCCGATTCTAAATAATCAATATATGATTTAACCGTGTTGACACTTCCAAGTTTTAATAAATTTTTTAATTTGTTAAAGGAAATTAAGCACGAAATATGGCTCAAAAGATAAAAACTTAGTTCTTTTATGGCTTTCACTTCTTCTATCTGGTAACGGGCAACCACATCGCGAAACAAAACATCGTTATATAAAATCTCTGGCCAACCAGATTTTGGGTTTTTAAGATGATCGGGAATTCCGCCACTAATTAAATAGTCGTCTAAGGCTTTATTTAATCTCCCTTTTTCAATCGTGGTTAATATGTCTTTTGTTGGCAAATTTATTTTAAAAAATAGCAGATATTCACCGAAGGAAAATGGCAAAAGTTCAATTGGTAGATACCGACCGGTAAGTTTTGTGCCTAATTCCTTGCTTAAAAGCGAAGCGTTGGACCCGGTTAGATAAAATTTGTAACCGTTATCTATCATTCGGCGAACAAATCGCTCCCAACCGGAAATATTTTGTATTTCATCCAAAATAAAAACTTTTTTTTCACCAAACAAGCTTATCAAAACTTCGTGGAGAATATTAAAATCTTCTACTCTGAAATTTTGCAATCGTTCATCTTCGAAATTCACAAAATAATACTTATTTTTATAAAAATTTCTGGCAATTTGTGCTAAAAGAGTTGATTTTCCAACCCGCCGCAAACCAGAAATAACAATAGCATAGGAGGTTTTAAGGTTTTTTTTAACAATCTTTAACGCCTCTCTTTCGACTCCTAAATCTTTTTTTTCTAAAAATTCTGACTGCTCCAATAAAACAGTCGATAAAATTTCTCTATTTAAAGGAACTAAATTATTTTCACCCATAATGAAATGGTATCACAAAAAGTCTTCACTGTCAATGAAAACTTTTCCAAACTCAGGCACGAATAATCCGGCTTGTCGAGGGAACTATATTACATCTTTATCTCAATATCAACACCAGCGGGAAGTTCGAGATGCATGAGAGTATCAATGGTTTTGTCGGTAGGTTCGATGATGTCGATGAGGCGTTTATGAACGGTTATTTGGAAATGCTCCTGAGAGTCTTTGTCCGTAAAAGGAGACTGGCCGACGGTGATTAAGGATTTATCCGTAGGTAGGGGAATTGGCCCGGAGATCTTGGCACCGGTACGGATGGCCGCATCAAGAATCGTCTGACAAGCCGCATCCAAAACGCGGCCATCATAAGCTTTTAACCTGACGCGAATTCGACCTTTAGGCATAAATGTGCAAGAAACCTACCTGCCGGCAGGCAGGCTAAGCGATAATCTTAGTCACAACTCCCGCGCCGACGGTCTTGCCGCCTTCGCGAATGGCAAATCTCATTCCGTCTTCAAGAGCCACTGGGGAAATAAGTTTCACTTTCATCTTGGCGTCATCACCGGGCATGACCATTTCCACGCCTTCCTGTAGGGTAACCTCGCCAGTAACATCAGTGGTTCGAATATAGAACTGCGGTCGATAGCCGGAGAAGAACGGAGTATGCCTTCCGCCTTCCTCCTTGGTCAGAATGTAAACCTGGGCCTCAAATTCGGTATGGGGAGTAATCGAGCCGGGTTTGGCAATAACTTGACCTCTTTCAACCTGATCTTTTTCTACTCCCCTAAGCAACAACCCGACGTTATCCCCGGCCTGCCCTTCGTCAAGCTGTTTTCTAAACATTTCCACCCCGGTAACGACTGTTTTTTGGGTAGCTTTAAGTCCCACAATTTCCATTTCCTCGTTAACATGGCAAACCCCGCGATCAATCCTTCCCGTTACCACCGTCCCCCGGCCCTTAATAGAAAAAACATCCTCCACCGGCATCAAAAACGGTTTATCCAGCTCCCGAACCGGAGTCGGGATAAAATCATCAACCGCGTTCATCAAATCCATAATCTTAGCTTCATATTCGGCATCACCTTCGGAAGCCTTTGTTGCGGAACCGGCAATAACCGGCGCTTTTTCTCCATCATACCCGTACTTGGTTAACATCTCCCGGACCTCAACCTCCACAAGCTCCAACATTTCTTTCTTGTCCTGATCGGAACCAGTCAACATGTCAACTTTATTCAAAAAGACTACAATCGCCGGAACATTAACTTGTTTTGCCAGTAAAAGATGTTCCCGGGTTTGAGCCATGGGACCATCCGGGGCGGAAACAACAAGGATCGCGCCATCAACCTGAGCGGCGCCAGTAATCATATTTTTAATGAAATCGGCGTGACCGGGCATATCCACGTGGGCATAATGCCGCTTTTCGGTTTCGTATTCAATGTGAGTAATGTTGATCGTAACTCCGCGAGCCCTTTCTTCCGGGGCATTATCAATATCCTCGTACTTCTTAGCCTGAGCCAGACCTTTTTTGGAAAGAACTGTGGCAATCGCAGCAGTCAGGGAAGTTTTACCATGATCGACATGACCAATAGTTCCAATGTTGACATGCGGCTTGGTTCTTTGAAATTTTGCTTGATCTGCCATATATGTTTTATTTGACCTTTTTATTTTACAAAATAAATATTTTTATGCAAGAGGCAATTTACCCCTGTCGCAACGTCCCGACCTTGGCAACTATTGCATCCTGGATATTTTTGGGAACTTCCTCGTAATGGGACGGTTCCATGTAATGAGAGGCGCGGCCTTGGGACATGCTTCGCAGTTTAGTGGCATAACCGGACAGTTCCGCCAGCGGGACAAGAGCCACAATAATTGTGGCATTAGCCCGCTGCGAAGTCCCCAAAATTTGTGATCTTTTGGCAGACAAATCGCCGATAATATCCCCCATAAACTCATCGGGAGTGGTCACTTCGACCTTCATAATTGGCTCAAGTAAAACCAAATCGGCATTTTTTACTGCCGTCTGTAGAGCCATACTCCCGGCAATTTGGAAGGCCACATCAGAAGAATCAACATCGTGATATGACCCGTCGTAAAAAGTGACTTTGATATCAGTCAAAGGATACCCCGCCAAAACGCCATTATTGCAAGCTTCGTGCGAACCCCTCTCAACAGAGGGAATAAATTCTGAAGGGACGGCGCCGCCCTTTATTTGATTGACAAATTCCCAACCTTCACCGCGATTCTTTGGTTCGACCCGCAAAAGAACATGGCCGTACTGTCCACGTCCTCCGGTCTGCCGGATATACTTCCCTTCACCAGTAGCTTCGTGTTTGATTGTTTCTTTATAAGCCACTTGGGGGGCGCCGACGTTAGTATCCACCTGCATTTCCTCTTTCATCCGCCGAACCCAAACTTCCAACTGTAATTCACCGACTCCGGAAATAATCGTCTGTCCCGTTTCCTGATTACTTTTAACTTTGATCGTCGGATCCTCTTCCATCACCCGTTGCAGGGCGTAGGATAGTTTTTCCTGATCAGACTTAGTCTTTGGTTCAATCGCCAATGAAATTACCGGTTCAGGAAAAGTAATACCTTCAAGTAAAATCGGATGGTCCGGATCGCACAAAGTGTCTCCCGTTCTGGTGTCCTTCAACCCCACCACCGCCACAATTTCCCCGGCGTAGGCCTCTTCAATTTCTTCCCGCTGATTGGCGTGCATGAGTAACAGCCGGGAAATACGCTCCTGTTGACCCTTAGAAATATTAAATAAGTAAGACCCGGCTTTCAAAGTTCCGCTATAGATCCGAACGTAATAAAGTTTGCCAACATGGGGATCCAGTTGGATTTTAAAAGCTAATCCGCAAAACGGTTCGGAATTATCTGACTTTCTTTCTTCCTCGGTGTTCGTTTTGGGATTAGTGCCGTGAACCACCCCACGATCAAGCGGGGAGGGTAAATAATCAACCACGGCGTCAAGGAGCGGCTGAACTCCTTTATTTCGTAGACTGGTTCCGGTGTAGATAGGGACTAATTTATAAGCAATGACCGCGGCTCGAAGAGCGGCTTTTAGCTCGTCGACTGACGGCACCTCGGCATTCAAATATTTTTCCATTAACTTGTCATCTGTTTCGGAGATAACTTCCACCAATAAATCGCGATATTTTTTAACATCATCAGGGCTTAATTGGGAAGGAATTTCTTTTTTTATTTCAAATTTAGCTCCGAGTTCGTCACCCCCCCAAATAACGCTTTCCTCATTTAGCAGGTCATATACCCCAACAAAAGTGTTTTCCACCCCAATCGGTAATACCATAACGGCCGGTTTAACCCCGAGCCGCTGTTTGACCGCCTCCACAGTTTTGTAAAAATTAGCCCCGAGTTTGTCAATTTTATTGACAAAAACAATTCGCGGAACTTTATACTTGTCCGCCTGACGCCAGACTGTTTCCGTCTGTGATTGAACCGTCTCTTCGGCGTCTAAAATCGTAACCGCGCCGTCTAGGACCCGCAGCGACCGCTCAACTTCGGCAGTAAAATCAACGTGGCCGGGAGTGTCAATAATATTGATCCGAAAATCTTTCCAGAAAGTGGTCGTGGCCGCGGAAACGATCGTTATACCCCGTTCCCGTTCCTGGGTCATCCAGTCCATCTGGGTATTACCTTCATCAATATCCCCGATTTTATAGGATTTGCCGGTGTAATATAAAATCCGTTCGGTAGTGGTGGTTTTACCCGCATCGATATGGGCAATAATCCCAATGTTTCGCACTTTATCCAGCGACAATTTTCTGTTTAATGTTTTAGTTGTATCAGCCATAAAATAACTAAATTAATTTGGAGTTACCATCTCAAGTGGCTGAAGGCTCTGTTGGCTTCGGCCATTTTTTGCATATTGTCCCGTTTTTTAACCGCATTGCCTAAACCATTTTTGGCGTCAACAAATTCCGCGGCCAATTTTTCTCCAAAAGTATGAAATTCTTTATTCGACCGGGCACGGGCGGCATCAATAAGCCAGCGCATGGCCAAATGACCTTTACGTTCCCCCCGAACCTCGGCCGGAACCATGTAAGAGGCCCCGCCTACCCGGCGCGACCGGACTTCCATTTTTGGGGCAACCAGCGACAAAACAGTTTCAAAAACTTTCACCGGCTCCTCTTGAGGCAGTTTGGCTTTGATTATTTCTAAAAACCGGTACACTTCCTTAGCCGCGGCCTGCTTCTGCCCACCACGCATAACTTTATTGATAAATTTAGCCAACAACCTGCTGTTATAAACCGGATCCCCGGCTAAAACTATTTTTTTAATTTTTTTAGAACGTGGCATATTTATGTTTTCTTTGCTCCATATTTTGAACGGCTTTGTTTTCTTGATTTTACACCCGTGGTATCAAATTTACCCCGAACAATGTGGTACTTTACCCCCGGCAAATCTCTAACCCGCCCGCCCCTTACCATTACAATCGAGTGTTCCGCCAGCTCGTGACCAATTCCTTGGATATAAGCCGTCACTTCCTGTTTATTTGACAATCGGACCCGGGCAACTTTTCGCAAAGCCGAGTTTGGTTTTTTTGGCGTCATAGTTTTAACCACGGTACAAACCCCCCGTTTAAAAGGAGCAAAATAAGGTAAGGTTCGGCGGGTGCGGGCATTAAAATATTTCC
>CAYSID010000002.1:0-58242 GCA_964431075.1 uncultured Gammaproteobacteria bacterium | reverse complement strand
TTTTTGATTCTGCTGTTCCTTCGAAAAAAGTCGTCTCTAAACAAACTTCCGGGGATAAAACCGTCGTAAAGGGAACCGGGGTAATCTTATTTTGCTCAATAAATATCCTGATCCGATCGTTTAAAAGATCGTTCTTTTTAACCTCCAAATCGGCAACAGTCTCCCCGTCAAATTCCAAGACTAGAGGCCCCTCCCGGACTCCGTCATAAAACTGTAGTGATTTCCTCAAAAGATATAAAACGGGGGGTTGAGTCTTTTTCGTCATATTCTATTATTGGTAGATTTCCCGCCAAAAAGAAATCCCCAATTCATTATTGCTGTAAGTCAACCCAATTTCAACCTTTCGGGTAAAATTACCGAATTTCCCCGTTGAAATCATCGTCTTGGGATAATTGCCCGACGGGATGGAGACAAGAGCTGTCGAGCCATCAAAAAAATCAATCGTTTCCCCCAGGTAGCCATAAGGGTCACGCAAGAGTAAAAGAAGCGCATTTTCCGCTCCCGATTCCGCCGCCGCCAGAGCCTGGCTGCCAATCTCCGTCTGGCTTGTCAGTTGGGAATTAGTCAGAACAATCGCTACCGCAGCTGTTGTTACCGAGACCATAACAACCGCTAAAATTAAAATCAAAACCAGCGCCTGACCCTTGTTATTGATCTTCATATCAGTTGGACCTCAAACCAATAGTGGTCTGAAAAAACCTGTCCCCAAGATTGAAACCGATCTGGATGGTATCTTCCTCTCCACCAACCGTTCCTAAATGGGTAAAACTTAGATCGGAAACCGTTGTTAAAAAACTGTTCAGTTGTCCTTGTCCCGCGACCACTAAATTGTTGTTGCCGTCAAGCCCGTATTGATAAGAGACGCCGTCGATGATGACACTCAAACTCGCGCTTGTACCGCCCAACGCGGGCGAAGTCACCGATGAAGCCCGTCGTAAATCATAACTTAACCTTGACAAAATGTATTGCCCGTCCTGGGCCTGTCCGGAAACAGTCTCCGTTTCCAGTTGCAAATTAAGAATGGACATAAAAACATTGGTAATAACCACCAGAAGTATAGCCAACAAACCGCAATACACCAGCAATTCCGGTAAAGTAAAACCCCGTTTTTTCATGGCGAATAATTCACGGTCATATCATAGAAAACCGGTGTCTGATTGTTGTCCGTTGAAGTAAGAAAAAGTTTGTACCGAAAACAACGGGCGGGATTTTGATAGCTTGGCGGATAAATTCCGAAAGGGATGGTTGCGGAAATGGATGCGGCCACAGGAGTAAAATAAGCACTGGTACTGGCTTGCGGGCCCACGTAAGTATAATCGGCGCCGGCGCAACTTCCGGAAACTTGGGAAGCAACTGCCACCTGCAGAGAAATTCCCGTCACGGGAGGTGACTGGTCAACGGTAGCCGTTAAGCGGTTGAAGGCGGTATCGTGTCCCAGGCTAACCGGGTCGGATTCAAAAGTTCCTGCCGGAGCATAACGTCCACCCGATCCGCCCTGAATTATTTTAAATTGGTCTTGAGATTCCCCGGTAATAAGATAAGAATAAGCATCACCATCTTCTTCAAGCACCGATGCCACACCGTAAACTCCGCTGGCAACAGCTAAACCACCGCAATAAACCGGGTTATCACCGGTAATATCAATAACGTGATACTGCTGCGACCCCTCAATTCCCACGATCATAGCTTTGTTCCCCGTTCCGATGGCCATGCCTCGAGGGTCGGTGGCTCCGGCATTATAAGACCCCTTAATGGGAAGAAACGGCCACCACCACGGCGGGTCGGTGGAAACATCCACGATAAAAAAACCTTTGGAAAAAATTCCGGCACCCTGATTAAAAGCCACGTAGGCCCGGGTTCCAGAAGAGTTAACTGCTAAACCCTGCGACTGCTGGTTCCAGGTTAGATTTGAAGCTCCTTTAAAAGTAATCGTTCTGCCCCCATTGCTTATTAAAAATTTTTGCAACCCAAAAAGACTGTTGCCGGTCCCGACAAATGCATAATTCCCCACCACCACCACCTGACGCGCTTGCGGCTGACTGCCAAAATTAAACCACATCGCCCGCGACCCCAACGGGGTACTGTGCGGACCTGTTTTAACCGTGACATCATAAGTATAAAGCCGGTCACCCGAAGTCACATACAAAATGTTTCCGGCGACAAAGACGCTATTTCCGGGATTACCGCCGGCGATTGTCACTGTTCCCACTTTAGCATACGGCTGGTTGGTTAAATCCAAAATCACCACCTGCTCCGAACCGTTGTCCGTGGCCAGATAAACATAGGTGCCGTCAGAAAAGACCGCGTTGGTTTTATAGCCGGAAGAATATGTCCCCACAATTGAGGCGTCGGGAAAAGCGGGTAATGGAGGATTGCTTATCCCCACATTAACAAAGGTCACCCCCTCGGTCCCGTCGCCGCTGGCCACATACGCCGAGCCTTGTTTGGCGTATATGGCATTCCCCCGCTTGGGCAAAGTCAAGGTTTCCCGAATGGCGTCCTGAGGAGCGCACCAATTGGCTTGAGCCCCAGCCCCAAGAGTTACTTCTCCCCCGGCCGTATTAGTTACTGAAGTCCCGTTTGTCGTCCCGGCCAAGAAATCGGCTTCCGTCGTTTGAATTACGGAAAGATTGTCCAAATACCGGGTTAAATATGCGACTGACTCCACTGAAGATGGATACGGTTCGGTCCATGATACCCGGGAAACGACTTTTTTAGTTGAGGGATCAACGATGCCGGCTTGCGACGAAATTTTACCATCGTTATCCCGAAAAACATCAGAGATTAAAATCTGCCGGGTGAAGCCGGAAATGGTGGCCACCCCGTTTACCAGACTCCAATTATTGCCGGAAATGACCGGATAATAACTGCCGTTCACAGCAAAACTATCCCACCCCTTACGCCTGACACTCCTTACGGATTCGTTCATCTCCCGCAGAATTTCCAACGCCCTCGCCCGTTCTTTCTGCTGGGACTTACCTTCACGCGACGACAATACCCCGGTCAAAACCGCCGGCAACAAAATCGCCGAAAGGGCAAATACCAGTAAGAGCTCCACCAATGATTGCCCGGTCTCGTCTCTAATCAACCGAAATAATTGTCCCATACTTATTAACAGTAACGGTTTTCTGGATTCCTCCGGACTCCTGTTGGAGAGTGACACTGTCCTCCCCGGGAGAAAAATTAACCGGCTCGCCGGAGCCCGGAGAAAAAACCAGATTAGCGTTGGGGAAATTAATATTGACAAACCGCTCTCCCTCAAGATTAACGGTGAAATTGTAAGGATCGGACGGATTGTAAACCGATCCGCGGTAAAGGACATAACGGTTGCTATCAAAATGAATTCCTCTGGCAACAATATTCCCGCTGTCATCCGCCTCTCCGATCATCGCCCTGACTTGCTGCGCCCGAAAATCGGTAACCAGGGTGTCCAGTTTTGAACTCAATTGTGTTCTTTGCTGAAGCCCCAAGATATTAACGGTGGAAAAAGCCACTAAAATCGCGGAAATCCCCATCACCACCAGCATCTCAACCAACGTGAATCCTTTTTTTCTCACCCTAAAAGTGTAGCACTTTTTGCAACTAAAATAATAAAAACAATTTTCCACCTACAAACGCAGGCGCCTGCCTGCCGGCAGGCAGGCGAAATTAGGTTGATAGGCCTATAATTTTCGGGTATTGACTTATAGTGCAGAGAGAGAGAGAATAGCCCAAAATATGGCGAGTAAACCCAAAGAGCCTTTGTGTGATCTTATAACCGAACTTGTTGCAAAATCTTACGGCGTCAAGTCACCATCGCCAGAAGCTTTACGAGAGGGTCGGCTGGGGATGCTTAATGGAGTTTTAGAAGGACTGGGATTGCCAGAATTGACGCCTGAGCAAATAAGTGGAGATAGTCCATTGACTCCTGCTCAAAACATTGTATTGATGGAAATGGTTGGTAGAGGATAGGATTGCTTCGCTTCGCTCGCAATGTTACTGGAGATAGTTATCTATTCCCGATTTGACCGATTAATCCATACATGGGGGCGATGATCGCCAACATCATGCCACCAACGGAGACACCAACAAGAATTAACATCAAAGGCTCCATTAAAACGGTTAAGGTTTTCAGCGTCCCGGAAATTTGATAGTCAAGATATTCAGAAATCTCCAGCATGGCCTTATCCAGCGATCCGGATTTTTCCCCAACTTCAATCAATTTGACCATAATTGACGGCACTTCCCCTTTATTTTTCTTCATACCTTCAGCCAGTTTCTTCCCGGACAAAACCATCTCCCGCGACTGGGCGATTATGGCTCTGGTTTTCTGACGCATCACCACTTCCTGCGCCAACTCTAAAGCCGAAGTGATCGTCAGTCCGGCATTTAATAAAAGGTAAAGTGTCCGGGAGAATCTTGCCAGATCAATTTCTCTTGCCAGCCGGGAAATAATGGGCAAAGAATAAATAATCCGCATCATCGCCGGTTTTTGGGTTTTAAACAAAACAATAAACAGCATAATTAACAAAACTAATCCTCCGGCAAAATACGCTGTCTGCTTCATAATCAGATCAGAGAGAAAAATCATTATTTGAGTGGGCAGGGGTAAAGAGACTTTGAGTTTAGTAAATACCACGGCGATTTTTGGGACCACAATTGTCAACATTACTCCCATGACGCCAAGAAAGACGACCAAAATCAAGGCCGGATAAACCATGGCTGATTTTATTTTATCCCCGAATTCCATCTCTTTTAGGATATTGTCTTTAATATCCCGCAAAGCGGTTTCCAGGGTTCCCGCTTCCTCTGAGGCTTTGATAACGTTGGTTGTTACTTTATCAAAAACGTTGGGGAACGTGGCGAAAGAAGCGGAAATCCGTTTCCCTTGGGCCAGATCGTCGCGTAAATTTTCCAAGACTTTTCTGGCGTTACCCTTAGCGTCTTCCAGTAACGACTCGACGGCCTCCATGATGGGAATTCCGGCTCCAAGCATCGTCGCTAAGTTGCTAAGCAGGCCGATTTTATCGTTGGGTGAAAGAGTAATTTTTGACCCCTTGGCCATATCAGTTTGACTCCGTTTTAACCGCCCGAAGCACTTCCTCTAAAGTTGTTAAACCCTGTGAGATTTTGAATAGGCCGTCAACAAGCATTGTTGTCATCCCTTCTTCCACGGCGGCGGCCATAATTTCATCTGCATCGGCTTTTTTAACCACCAACTCGCGAATTCTTTTTGTCATCTCTAAAACTTCAAAAACCCCGATCCTTCCGGAATAACCGGTGAAATGACATTGCTTACAACCCTTGCCTTCGTAGACCGTCGCCTGTCCATCCTTATCGATAGGAAAAAATTTATCCAGCAGTTTTGGATCATTGATATTTGTTAACAAACTGTCCCGTAAAACAATAGTGGGGTTTTTACAAAACTGGCAAACCTTCCGCACTAGCCGCTGGGCAATAATCACGTTGACCGTCGAAGCGACAAGGAAAGGCTCTACCTTCATATCTGAAAGCCTGGGAATGGCCGTGGCCGCGTCGTTGGTGTGCAGGGTCGAAAAAACCAGATGGCCGGTTAAAGCGGCATTAACGGCAATCGAGGCTGTTTCATTGTCTCTTATTTCCCCGACAAAAATGATGTTGGGGTCCTGCCGTAAAATTGACCGCAGTCCATTGGCAAAAGTCAGGTTAGTCTTGGTGTTGACTTGAACTTGATTGGCTCCCAAAATCCGGTATTCCACCGGATCCTCAATAGTGGTAATGTTTCGTTCCCGGATATTTAAAATTTTCAGTATTGAATAAATGGAGGTAGTTTTTCCTGATCCGGTGGGTCCGGTTGAAAGGATCATGCCATAAGATTTGGAAAAAGCCAGGTTTATTTTTTCCAAATCCTTTCGGGTCATCCCCAAATCTGTCAGGGAGAAATCCTTATTCTTGGAAGAAAGTAGCCGTAAGACAGCTTTTTCTCCTTCAATTATCGGCAAAATGGAAACACGGATATCAAGGTTTTCCTCACCCACAACTATTCGCATTTTACCGTCCTGGGCCGCCAAATGTTCATCAGTGCGCAGATTGGACAGAACTTTTATTCTGGTTATCACCCGGTCGTGAAGCGCCTTTGGCAGGTGCAAAATATCATGAAGGATGCCGTCAATCCGGAATCTGATCAATGACCTTTTCTCTTCCACCTCGATATGAATATCCGAGGCTTTTTCCTTGTACGCGGAATTAATAACCGCATCCACAATTTTAACCACCGGAGCATCCATGGCCGCTTCCTCCAAAACGGCGGAGACGGGACGGTATTCCTCCCGCAAAAGGGCGTCAACAACTTTTTGCAAATCCTGTTTATAGATTTTTAAAGTATTTTCAATATCAATCGGGGTGGCGTAAAAAACGTCAACTTTAAGTCCGGTTTTCCAAGCAATCTTCTCCACGGTTTCTTTATCCAAGGGGTCAGCCATGGCCAAAGAAAGTTCCGTCTTTTTTCGGTCAAAAACAATTACTTTTCTTCTGGCGGCAAAACTTTCCGGGATGGTAAAAAAGGTTTCTTCGGAAATTGACGTGTCGATAAGGGAAATAAACGGGACATTAAATTTCTTTGCCATTTCCTGACCGATTTTTTTATCAAAACTTGGGTCCCGTTCAATCAAAGCGTCATGGAGGGGAACTCTGTATTTGGAAACAACCTCTTCAACCTCTTTAAGCTCTTCCTTACTAAGAAGTTTGGATTCACTAATTAAAGCCCTGATTTCCTCGTCATTATTTGCCACGGGCAGATTCATAATTCAATAATAGACCAAAAAATAAATTATCTCAAGATGGCCGGTTCGTCACGGACGGGAACTTCATAAAAAAAGGACTATCAGAGCCATCCGGTTATTCCCAAACTTATATTTCTTTGATTGAAACCAAAAGGGCTAATCCGTCAGCAAGGCGCGTAAACGCGATTCTAGACGCGGTAGACACGCTTAAAAGGCGGACCTAAGATAGGGTTATAAATCCCCAATTGAATCAAATACAATTGCTGCGGGTCAATTTAACCTTTCTTTGCAATTTAACGGACCGGCAGATCCATCTGCCTCATAAAATTGCTGGCAAACGTTGTTACCGTCCCGGTATGTTTCCATTGACTTGTAAAGGCTACCGGTATTCTTATTGTTCTCAAAAAGAACACCGTAATTGTAGCCTACCGGCCCGGATTCGATATCACTGCAGATTTTTTTCTGCCTCGTGCCTTCGCCGGTCTCCCAGCAACACAGATCATAGGATTTGCCTTGGATGGTATATGTTTCTTGTCCGGTAACTTGATATTTTAGACCGACCACCGTTTTGGTTGTACCAACCGTACATCCGGCCTTATTCGTAATGGTGTCTTTTTTCGTTGTCTGTTCCCGCGTGACAGTTTCTGATGACGGTTGTGTTTGTTTGGATCCTTGAGAAACCAAATAAATCCCGACCACAACGACTAGCCCAACAACAGCAACAACAGGGATAAGAAGATTCTTTTTCATTATTTCACCTCCTCACTATGCTGAAAAAATAATTTCAGCTATTGATAATAGTAACAGAAAATCTTGTTTGTTAAATGCCATTTAGCGTTTAATTTTGGTTTGTTCATATTTATTTAACTCTATTTTTTACAATATCCTTGACTAACTCTAAATCGTCTTCGTTAATCATATGGAATCTTACCTGCCCATATTTACTTTTTCTATCAAGTACTGATTCGGGTTTAGACAGCTTGTCCTGTAATATTTTAAGCTCATCAGGAGTGGTCGCCTGTAGTTCTCCATAAACCCAATTGCCAGCAAAGTAGTAGAAGAGAATAAGCTTTTTGCCTTGCATTATGCTTCGGTGCGAACCAGCATTGCCCCTTTTTATCGTTAATTTGCCATCAGAATATTCTTTCTCAATCCATTCCGATATAAGCCTAACGGCTTTCTGTACAAAGTCATTCTTAACCCGACTAATGGTTTCTTCTTCGCTTTCGGCAGGCTTAACAGACCTTACTGGATTTTTCTCCGCTTCCTCTAAAATAATAGAAAGCCACTCCAATGCCGCTTCTCCCTCTTTTTGAATGAAAGGCACAATTTCATCCCTCCCGTGTTTAACTGCATTTCTAAACTCCTTAAGGTTTAAAAATCGTTTCTCGGTCTCCGCTTTTGATCTAAAAATAGAGCCAAAGACATCCCAGTTGAAAAGAACGACTTTGGAATAATCCATAATGTCCATAAAATCTAGAAGCTCTCTTGAACCAAAGTCATTAATCGTCTTGGAAGGGTCTTTGGATAGATACTCATTTACTCTTTGACGAACCACGCCAACAATATCGCTTGGCATAGATTTTTTCCAATAGTCAGGATTTTTAACCAACATCTTTTTATCAATAAAATCTCGTAATCTTTTTTCAATATCATCAATGGCTTTGTTAACATTATCAGCTACTACCCGGCCAATTTTAGAGCCTGTGGCTCTGGTTATTTCCTCCAGTATCAAGGCAGCCCTTGAAGCCAAAAAAGACATATAATCGTCCTGTTTTATTGACTCGTCATATTTGATTAGGTGAGTTTTTAAAGCATCAAGAAAATCAGGATTGCTTTCTTGGTATTCTTCAAAATATTTGCTGGGCTTTTTGTTGGAAATTTCTTTGTTTAATTCTGCCGGGATAAAGCAGAAGTTGGGAAGCGAGTGAACCATGATCATCGGATAATTTTTTTGGATAATGGATTTAGGGAAAATATGATGCTTTTCAGAACTATTAAAGTCTGAATAATAGCCATCTTTAAGCGGTAAGGTAATGTTGTTTTTAAAATGTTTAGGCTCTCTTTTAACCAGTAAACAAAGTACACCATTTTTGATAGCTGACTTTCGGTACATGCGGATTTGAATCAGGGTATCAATATCCAGCTCAAAGAGGTATTTAATACCAACGCTTGTCCCCGAAGCTATCTTATCCATCAGTTTCTTATCCTCAGTCATCAAAGTTAAAATTGAGGCGCTGTACCTCTCAGAAAAAGTAGTTTGCCAAAACCACTGGGCTAAAAGCTCTGATTGTTCATGGTCTAAACTCCTGCCCTTGGCTTTATAAAAAAGATAGGCTACTAGAGCAATCATGCTTCGGTAAGGAATAAAAACGGAGTTAACTACACCTAAATAGCTTTTAAGATAATCTATTGCCAAAGAGATTGAATCAATTGTGTCCTGCCAAAACTTAGTCACATCCTCAGCTCGAAGCTGCAGTTGGACCGGCCTGGTACAAGAGCCTTTGGCAATAAGAGAAAGTGCCTGAAGATAAACTTCATTGTCAATTTCCCCAAATCCTTTTGTCTTTAATCTCTCGTTTTCTCCTTTAACCGCTAATCTCAAATCAAAATCAGGCGTCCAGGTGCTGGCAGAAATCAAATCAAAAAGGTTTAACCTTTGTCCACCCTGATTAATCCGTTCAAAAATATCACAGACTTCATCCAGTTCTTTATCCCGAACATCAATCGCAGAAAAGGGATAATTGTTAAATCGCTGCAAACATTCATAAACAGCCTTGCGTCTTGCGGGAGTTAAGCCTTCATAAACTTCGCTGTAACGTTCACTGGATAATAGGTCACTTAAAGAAACAAATCGTTGATTATCAGGAGCCCGATCAACAAAGACTTTTTCATCTAAATCAAAACAAATTTTTTTATAATCCCGGCCATATAAAGTTAAACCTTTAACAGTAACATAAAGAGAAGTAAGCCGTTGCTGACCATCAAGGATAAAAACGATCTTCTCATACTTGTCCGGTTTGGGCAGTCCCAACTCCGCAATATCCCGGTAGAAATCATAGTATTTTCTGGGTGCATCTCAAAAGAAGAAAGAGCCTATCGGATACTCAAGATAAATACTTTCGAGTAGTTTTATTACCCTGGGCTTATCCCAAACAAATTCCCGTTGAAATTGAGGAATCCGCAAGATTCCCTTTTCAATATCATGAACAATATCTGCTAATTTATAATCACCTTTAATTTTTATTTTCTGTATATCCATATTTTTATTCTCCAAAGGCTTCAAAACCCCAATTACAGAACTCACACGAGGAGTCGCTGTGCCTTTTGGGTTCTGGACCTCTTAAACAGGTAACAGCATCTTTAAATAATTGCTCGGCATGTTTAATATCAGTGTCTACTTTTTTGGGTTCAACATTAAACTCGACCTGCCCGTTATCTTTTACTAATTTAGGGAAGTAATAAACCAAATAGGCGTAATTGGCAACTTTATAACCGTTTTTTACAAGCAGGTAACAGTAAATATCAAGCTGGTGCTGATAATAGGAAGTAGAATCTTCTTTTAAATCATAACCCCTCGTTTTGTAATCAAGGGGAATATATGTATCACCATCAACCAAACAATCATCTAAGACACCTTTCATTAGAGCGTTTAATTCTTTGTCAAAATATTTAATCCCCTCCCAGTTGCTTTGCCACGATTTTAATAATTTCTCATCTGCAAAAAGTTTGCCAGTTAATTTTCCATCAACTTCTGGTGGTAGTTTGCCTTGTCTTCGATATGTGTCGTAGTATTTTTTAATCACTCCATCCATTCCTCCAGGAAGTGAGGGAAATATCCCTCTTGGCCGATGGATATTTTTGTTAAACTGCAACCAAAAACACCTCGGGCATTCCATAAATAGACTGATTGTTGATGGCGAAAGTTTAATAATGTTATCAGTCATATTCATTTTAATAAGTAATGTTATTCCTTAATTGTACATAGGCTTCAAATCCACTTATATGGTGTTCGGGTAAATCGTGAGTAGTAAAGCAATAGTCAGATAGGGTCTTCGATTTAACCATTTTTCTAATCAATCTATGAGCTAATTCTAATATTGCTTGTTTGACTAACCCGTCATTCTCAAAACCAAAAACAGCGATAAGACTGCCACTTAAGCCGATCTTTACTTCTTTACCCCCTTCTTCGGTATTAATCTTAAAAGTTGCCTCAGTTCTATCGCCATTGCGAACAGGTTCAGAAATCAATCGTAATCCATCATCAATTAGTATAGAAGGAGGGTGGAAAGTGTCGGCTTTCAATTCATAAAATGCCCCCGAAGGAACTTTTAGTTGATTTAATTCCCTTCTGGTAAAGTAAGATTTGTTATTTACATCCTTATATTCCATTATTACATTTAGTTCTGGAATAATTTCTTTAAATACTCTTTCGGAAGAAGTGGGAAAAACAACTTCTTTTTCCTTATTTGGTTCTAATTCAAAAGGCTCTTCTGATGGTCGCCATTCATAGGCAAATGCCCTTATACCCCAATGAATATCTAATGCGATATTTTTCCCAACATTTTTAATCGTTATGTAATCAAAATGGCCTTGAGGTCCGCCACTTCGTCTTATTCCAGTGGCATATAAAATCGGAGGGTCTTTGTCTTCTGTTGTATCTTTATTGATAAACTCCATTGTTGTTTTTACTCCGTATTGTGAAATCCCTATTGTTGAGCCGTGTTTTGTAGTAATACTAACGACTCTTTCTATAAGCTCATCGGGGGTTTTATCGTCAGCATCAACTCTAATTTCGCCAGTTTCTGAATCGCTGATTAAATGGACGTGCTCACCCGCTTTAGCATTTCTCTCTCCAACCAAAATATGTAAATCCTTACCTTCTAGGGATGATTGCATCCATAAGTTTTCATCCTTCAAGCTTTTTACAATTTTTTCTTGTTTTTTCCTAATTGGTTCTTCAATCACATAAATATCCATTTCTTCTATTTTTTGAATAATAAACTGGAGCATATCGGTAGCCCTATTTCTTATAGTACCGATGCTCGTACTTCGCCTCGCCCATTTTTGGAACTCACATAGTAATTCTTTCAAGTCTTGTCCGTCGTTATAGGAAAAATTAGTAAAAATAGCTATCAGGCGACTAATTTTCTCAAGTGTTTTTAAATTATTTGGGTCATCAATCAACGCATCTACATCAAGTGAACCATATAACTCTCGTGCCTCTTGAACATATTTTGGTTTATCCTGTGCTTTCATAATTATTTTTTATCAAGCCTTCTTTGGCTGTTTAATATAAGGCTTAGTAAATTTCCATTTAAATTCATACAGTTTCAATAAAACTTTCTCCGAATATTGTCTATAGCCTACATACGCCTTACCCCAAAGGTTATATTTTCTTGCAGGCTTTATGAACAAACCACCTGCGCCAGTTTCCACCTCAGAATAGTAATAATTTCCCTCCGCATTTCTAAACGTTAGCAATAGGCCAACTCTTTCTCTCTTATGTTCTTCTTCTGGGTCAAGATGAAAAACCATAAATTCTGACATATCGGCTTCTTTCCCGTTGTCCGTTGCCCTCATCTTTAAATCTTTCTCCTCGTCGGGCACCAAGACGTTTGTACCACTCAAAGACAAATCTAATCGCCACACATGCTGTATATCCTTAATAATGTTCAGATAGGACTCTATTTTTATATCGTAAGCTGGACTCTTGCCAATATTTCGTATCCTAATCGTTCTATCTTTCAAGGCTTTACCCCTAAAATAGACAGCAAGAAGAGGAAGTAACTGTAATTCGTTCGCTCTTTTAGCAGTATGCCATGACAAATAAGTCACCAGGACTGTAAGCAATATCAAAACAACATTGACAATGTTCAATATCTGGGGGAAAAATACTGCTTGTGATAAATCGAGTAAACTTTGCCAATAATTCATAGGTTAATTGATCAGTTCTCTCTTCATAAATTTATTTAGAGCACTTTCAAAAAGTTCTGATAATTTAATCCCTTTTAAATTAAGTTTGGAATTGAAAAGTCTAATATTGTTTAACTCCATAGCAATTTTTTCCTGTTCTTTTAGAGATGGTAATGGCACAAGAAGATTTCTTAAATTTCCTAGCGAAACAAATTTTTGTGTTCCTCCACGCGACAGTCTTTTTATTTCTATTTCTAACGACGGACTTTGAAGGAAATACTTCACAAACAAATTGTTAACTATTTTTCTGTTTGGGAACTTTATTAACCCGACATTTTTAATGCTGAACGTTCTTTCAGTATCAACAATAACGGGATTACCTATTGTCCCAATCATCCCAAAAAGAATATCTCCATTCTCTACAAACGATCTTTTAACTATTTGTTGGTGATCTTTTTCAGAAATGTAATTGATATTTGTAAAATCGATTAAATCTTCTTTCAAGTTCTTTGATGTTATGAGTGGAATACCAGAAGGTTGGTATTTTGGACTGTCATGCGTACCATCTCTCACATCACATATCTCTGCCAGCTTAATCTTTTTCCATTGCTCTTGCCATTTAAAACAATTAGAAAGCTGTGTTTTAAACAATTCCACCGCTTTTTCAATTTCCTTATTATTTAATTCCTGCAATTTTCTGATTGCGTTTATTTTCTCAACTATTTGTTGTTGAATGGAAAGCGGTGGAACTGAAATATCAAACTTTTTTAAGGCAGTTGTACTCAATTCTTTAAATGTTGTTCCATGAGATTGACTTTCCAACCTCTTTTTATTCGCTAACAACCAATATGCAAGATACCAATGGCTTAATTCTTTTTTTGGGGTTAATCCTTTTATTCCTTGGTTATAAGTTGACCTATCAGATACTATCCCAACATTGCCAATCGTTGCCCTGCTTGATAATAAAACTGTTCCTTGTTCGGCTACTTTTGTAAACCGCATCGCATCTTCTGTAATTTGTCTTTGACTGTTATTCAGTACTGAAACTGTACCTGAAGTAATTTCAGAAGGAGTAAACCATGGTATATCGCCACTGAAATATTCAGTTTTGCTTGTGGGTGGTGTTCCTCCTCCATTAATTTCGGTAATGTCTCCTAATTTTTTAGTTTGCCAAGTATTCATAATCCTATCTGATAACTAATTCGTTTTATAGAAAATAATATTCTTGATTTTTGTATCTGAAACATATGTTTTAAAAACGGAGCAATATTGCCTTTTTGTAATTCTTTTATTGTGTTGGGGAGAGTCCATCTTAGGTTAATTTCATTTAAATTTCTTAATCTACCTTGTTGATCAAAGAAGTTTTCATCAGTGTCCTCAAAACAAAGCTCATATTTGTGCTTAGGTAAATAAAAACGACCACTATTACCGACAGGAATAAACTCTTTAAGTAGTCTTTCGTCTGATGTGCCCGTAACTGGAATTTCAAAAATTATTTCCAGCTTTTTACCTGTTCTTGATGGCAATTCTAAAGGTAAAGATAATACATTTTTACTTGAATCTAATAAAACCCCGCCAAAACCAAGCCTCAGGGCAGAATTTCTTTTTTTATTATCTGCCCAAACAACGAGATAAATCTTTGAAATTGAGTTTGTCTCTGTGGAACGATTTTTGATCGTGCCAGAAAATTCAAAACGGTAATATTCACCAACGGCATCACTTTTTTTTACTCCGCTTCCACTCATTCCTGAAAAGTCAAATTTTAACCGAGGTCTTTTCTTGGAAGCTTGAACAATCGTATAAGGTAAAACTAATAATCCAGAGACGGAACCAATTGCCAAAATTGTATCAATCAAATTAATATTTAAGCTCATATAAATTCTTCAATTTTCTTTAACTGTTCTTGAGACTCCTTATTTAACTCCTTAATTTCCTTAAATATCTCTTTTGGGTCTCGGTGTTGGGTTTCATCTTCAGTAATCGGTCTGTATGCAGAGGCTGAAAGGATAAAGTCGTTTTCTTCTATTTGTTTTGTGGTGGCTGACCAGCTTCTTTCTGAATCCGATTTGTCTTTCCATTTGGAAATCAAATCCGGTAAATCGTTCTTATCGGGAGATGGTCTTCTTTGGGTAGCCAATTCAAAACCATCAAAGCGGACATCATAAAACCAAACCTTTTCTGTTTTCTTGCCATCGTTATTGAAAAACAAAACACTGGTTTTGACACCCGAATATGGTTGAAAAACACCACCGGGGAGAGAAACAACCGCCACTAAATTCCTTCTGTCCATCAAATATCGTCTTAACTCTTTAGCGGCTTTATTGCGGTTGAACAAAACTCCTTCGTTAACAACTACCCCCGCTCTACCGCCTTGCCTTAATCCTTCAATCATTAATCCTAGGAAAAGGATCGTTGTGTCTGTAGCCTGAACCGGAAGGTTCTTTTTAACTCTTTCCTTGTTAATAGTACCTGCAAAGGGCGGATTGGAAAGTACAATATCAAATTCTCGCTCATCCCAATCATCAGGACTGCCCGCAATTGAATCTCGTCTGATAATTTGAGATTTTTCCAAGCCATGCAAAATCAAGTTCATGGTGGCAATCTTCACCATGGAAGCATCAACATCAAATCCGGTTAAAGCATCTGTTTGCATAAATTGCCATTGTGTTGGAGAAAGTTTATCTCCAGGGCCTTTTTTTACTGTCTGTCCGTTGCCATTTTGATATTCGGTTGTGTTGCTGGGATCAGAGTTACAAGTTTTTATGTATTCAAAAGCTCCAAGTAAAAAGCCACCAGTACCGCAAGCAGGATCTAAAACAGTTTCTCCAATTTGAGGGTTAACCAATTGAACTATGGTGCGAATAATATGTCTGGGAGTTCTAAATTGTCCGGCTTTACCAGAAGTAGTTAACTGGTTTAAAAGATATTCATACAAATCACCTTTAACATCAGCGTCCAGTTCAATAAAAGAAATATCTCTTAGCTTATCAACGACGTCCCGAAGCACCACGCCATCAGGGATCTGAAACCTAGCGTCTGCAAAAAACCTTCTGATATTTTCATTTGTTCCGGGCAGGTTTGCCATAAAAGGGAACACTTCGTCACGGACGAATTTAAACATCCTGGTATTGTCAGCAATATGTGTCCACTCACTCCAGCGGAACTTCTCATTTTCCTTTTCAAAGATTGATTCATACCCATTTTTATTCCCGGTAAGTCTAGATTCATTGGCTTTCTGATTATCCCATTCCTCAAGCATCTTTAAAAAGAAGAAATAGGAAATCTGTTCAATATAGGTAATGGGGTTAGTTAATCCCGCTGCCCAGAGTTTGTTGCAAATCTGGTTAATAACTGACTGTAATTCCTGTTTTGAAACTTTACTCATTTGAATACTCCTTGTTGTAAATCATCAACAACTTGTTTTAAACCATCCTCACCAAAAGTTTTGATGGCGTACTGTAAGCCACCATATTGAGAAATCGGTGGTCGGTTAAAGTCTGAAATATCCGCCTTACTTCCTGCCAAGAACTGATTCTTAAGCATTCTTAGTACCCGCACTTGTTCAGGAGCAAAATTCTTTTGGATAATCCAGGCATCAAAAGCGCTACTAACTCTTTCTTCTCTGGTGGGGAACTTATGCATTCCTAAAGCGCTTTTAACAAAATCAACTAAATTGCCTGTTGGCTGGTCATAGGCTTGCCTTAAATTGTTCTCATTGAAAAAGAATTCCGGGTGATTGAGAAGTTGCCCTAATTCTTGAATTTCATCATCAGTTACATCCTGTTTTTGCCTGAGCTTAATCACAATCTCATTGGTATCAGCCAATTTCTTAACTTCTTCAGCAAATCTATCTTTGTATTCTCTGGCATCAACTTTTTCTCCTTCCGGTCCAAACTCGATATATCTTCTTTCTATCCACTCATCACGGGCTTGACCCAAGGGGATAGTAACAAATTGCCTAACAATAGCTTCCGGTATTTGTTCTTCTGTTATTTCTTCCTTTTCAACTTCCTCAACTTTCATTCTGGTAGCAACTTTCTTTTGCTCAAATGGATCGTAACCCTCATCATTAAAGTATTCGGCATTACCCACAAAATCATAAATAAGGAATTCTTTTTTACCGACTTGCGGGCAAAGCCGGGAACCTCGACCTCTCATTTGCTGGTAGAAAGTAGGAGAACGGGTAGGACGACACATCATCAGGTTTTCTACTGCCGGATAATCAAAACCGGTATCAAGCATGGCCACCGAAACCGCAATTACAGGTAAAGGTTCTTTTTTAAAGCGTTTAATGGCTCTTTGGGGATCAAAAGTATCGGTAGTAATAATCTCGGCGTACTTACCTTTGTATTCGGGGTACATTTCATTGAAAAATCTTGCCAGTTGAGCCGCATGTTTTTTAGTGATGGCAAAGACAATTGTTTTTCTGGGATGATCGCCGCCTCTTTTTTCTTCGTTTTCCTTAAACTCCTGAACAAACAATTTATTTCTGTCTTCAACCGTGATCGTTCTTTCCAAATCTTGCGGTTCGTAATCTTCTCCTTGCCAATTGATGCCTTCCAGCGAGATCTTGCTTCTGGCGTGATAAACCTTGTAAGGAGCCAGATAACCATCATTTATCCCTTTCCTTATGCCATAGATAAAAGTTGGTTCTCCCTTTCTGGTTAAAGGATTCCAGCAGTTAAAAAACTCATAGGTGTTTCTGTCGATAAGATTGCTGGGGGTAGCAGTTAAGCCAACATGGATGGCATCAAAATGGGTAAGGAGTGAGCGATAGACGCTGTAAATTGACCGATGACATTCATCAGTAACTACCAAATCAAAATAACCGCTGGTAAAAGCGTCTATTTGAGATTGGATTGTGGGAAGCGTGCCAATAACAATCTGGCCTTCTTTACTCCTTTTCCCGCCATATAAAACAATTGAGGGATATTCAGAAAGATAGTCGTCGAAAGTTTCTTTTGCTTGATTGGCAAGTTCAATCCTATCAACTAAAAACAAAACCCTTTCTACCAATCCTGCCTGAAACAGTCTCTTAATCATCATCGCGGCCACTAAAGTCTTGCCTGTGCCTGTTGCCATTTCGACTAACAAACGACGTTTATTTTCCCCTAATGCTTTATCTATCGTTTGCAGGGCTTCTTTTTGATAAGGTCTAACCGTTATCTCATTTCCTTTAAAGAAAAACTTATCCAGAACAGGGATCGTAGATAGCGGTTTCTGATACTTTCTTAAAGTAGCAATTCTTTCCAAATCAAAACGGGAGAAAAAAGAATCAACTAAACGGGCATCAGCTTTGTTGTAATCCCAAAAGTAGGTATCGGTGCCATTGGAAAGGAAGATAAAGGGAGCCAGTAGTTCTTTAGCATAATTTTCAGCCTGTTCTTTGGCAGTATATGGGTCTTTGGAAAACCTTTTTGTCTCTACAACAGCCAAGGGCCGGCTTCGGCTATCAAGAAGTAAATAATCAGCTCTGCCGTCTTTAATCGATTCCTCGGTGGTTACCTGATTTTTGTCTTCAATATCCCAGCCCGCTTCCCGAAGCAGTCGGTCAACAATAATTCTGGCATCTGCTTCCGAAGAAGCCTTATTTTGATTTGTCATAATTTTCTTTTATTTTCTTAATTTTCTATTTTCCTCGTTAGTAAATTATCTTTTTTTTGTATTTTTTTGCTTAGTATAATTTTCAATGTCTTTAACCCGATATCTTCGATCACCCAGGCCTCGCCTTGTGCCAACTCTTACCGCTTTAAAATGGCCGCTGTTATCCCAACGCCTTAAAGTCTGCTCGCTGACCTTTAATTTTTTAGCAGCTTCTTCTAAAGTTAATAGTTCCGATACTTCGTCTTTCTTCATAGTCAATCAATTATTCTTAATTATACATCAATTGGCGTTTTATTGTAGAATATAAATTGAGAATTATGAAAATTAAGAAAAACGATAAAGCCCATCTTCGATATTAAAGATTGATATTCGTGCAAGTAAGGATATTAACTATCAAGAACTTGCTTTACTTTTTGATAAACCCGCGTTTCTAAATATGTTACCTAATCTAAGGAAAACATATAGTATTCCGAACTTATTATCACTTGAGGAATACGGGTCTTTTTCAGACGGAGAAGTAGATGCATTTTGGGTTGATGAAGCAACGGCAGATTTATCAAAATACACAAAGCTAGAAGAATTAAAGAAAAATTTTCCTGACTTTCTTGGTTGTTTCGATAATCTATCAGAATTCCCGTTCGTTGTGGATAACAAAGTAATTGTTGAAGCAAAGCCCACACCAATATTTAATGCCTTAAAGACCGCCAACATGGTCAGATTAAGACCAATTCAGCTCCTCCGCGAGGACTCGAACCTCGGACCTTCTCCTTAACAGGGAGCCGCTCTACCAGCTGAGCTACAGAGGAATATTGTTTTAATTTTACATTATCCCCGTTTCATTGTAAATTACGGCGGTGAACCCAAAATTATTATTATTTTTAACAATTGTTCTATCCGCCGTTTTGTTGATGCGTGCAATAACGCTGGACTCATGGACAGTCGACGAACCACTACATTTACGATCGGCTGTGGAGTGGGTAACGCAATTTAAATCCCCGACCGATCCGTTTAACCCACCGCTGGCCAAGATGCTCCCAGCGGCATTTAATTACCTTGGCATTAACCCGCGAGTCGCTACTATTTTTTTAACTTTATTGTTACTGATTGCCGTTTTTACCTGGACTAAAAAAACTTATGATGAAAAAACGGCCCTTGTGGCCGTTTTTCTACTCGCTTTTGAAGCGAATATTTTAGCTCACGGCCATTTGGTAACAACCGATTTGGCCGCGACCTTGATTTATTTTCTTGTAATCACTTCTTATTTATCCAACAATTTTTGGCGGTTCTGGATTTTTCTGGGCATGGCTGCTGGTGTGAAAATTACTCTTTTGCCTATGATTTTAATTTTTTGCCTTATCTACCGAAAACCGGTTCTAAAAATAAAATATGTTGCCGTTTTCCTAATAATTTTATGGCTTGGTAATTTTGGCCAGTTTCCGGAAACTTTTAAACACGCGGCAAGTTTTGTTTTCAATCCTAAATTTGATGAAACTAGGCGGTTGTTTTACTTTGGACAAATTTCCGGACACGGTTGGTTCTCTTATCCTCTGGTATCTTTTTTAATAAAAACCTCTCCACCTTTATTAATTTTTCTAATTTTTGCCCCCAAGAGAAACTATTTATTTCTGGCGGCCATTTGCGTTTTTTTTATTGTTACTCTTGGCCGGTACTCAACCGGTGTCCGTCATCTACTGCCAATGTACCCCTTTTTGGCCATTATGGCAGGCAGAGTTAAACTTAATTTTCTCGTCGCTATGCTATTAATTTTTCATCTGGCGACGGCAATCTATGTTGATAACCCGATTAGTTATTTTAATATTGGCGATAAAATCGGCTCACAAATAATTGCCGATTCTAATTTTGACTGGGGACAAAACCAGTCTCGAGTGATAAAATAATCCCATGATAAATGCCGGAGATATTGAAAAGGGAATGTATTTATTATTTCGCGAGGAGCCGTGTGTTGTTACCGCTAAAGAATTTATGAACCCCGGTAAAGGTTCCGCCATCATGCGGGTTAAATATAAAAGCTTAAAAAACGGCAATGTGGTGGAATTTACCCACAAAACTACCGAGTCCGTCGAAGAAGCGGATATAGACAAAGTGGAATTGGCTTTTTCCTATTTTGACGGTCAAGATGCTGTTTTTATCGATGTTAAAACTTATGAACAAACAACCGTTTCCCATGCTGTTCTTGCCGGCCGCGAAGTTTATTTAATCCCCGATTTAAAATGCTGGGTTTTGCTTTTTGAAAATCAACCAATTGACATTATTTTGCCGCCTAACGTCGCTTTGACCGTCACGGAATCGCAAGACGCCGTGGCCGGCAACCGGGTTAACGCCCCGAAAAAAGAAATTACTGTTGAAACCGGACTTAAAGTCCAGGCCCCGCTGTTTATTAAAGAAGGCGAAAAAATTCTCGTCTCCACCGCCGATGGTTCTTATGTCTCAAGAGCGAACTAATCTGCTATCATTAATTCATGGGGTTTTTGAAAAAAGATTTTGTGATTGCGGTTGTATTTTTTGTTGTAAGTTTAATTATTAATTTATACCGCGTTGAAGAAATCCCTCCGGGGATGTACGGAGACGAAGTAACATTGGGACGAAAGGCAGTAGCCCTTTGGGAATCAAAAACTTTGACGCCATTTTTAGGCGATTATGGCCACCCGACGCCGCTTTTATATTTAGCCGGAGCAAGTATCGAATTATTTGGTCGCACCCCAACCGCGATTCGCTTGCCAATAATAATTATTGGCGCTTTAAATACCGTCCTGTTTTACTTTTTGCTAAGATTATTTTTAGATAAACTTAAAAGCGTTTTGGGAGCCGCAATTTGGGCAACGTCCTATACTTCAATTGTTTTAAATCGCCTGGCCTACGAACCCCCCGCTTCCACTTTTTGCCAGCTGGCATTTTTACTGTTTGTGTTTTTGTTTCTTAAAACTAAAAAGTCTTATCATCTAATTTTTGCCGGGGCGGCTTTGGGAGCAGGTCTTTACACTTATTTAAATTTCCGGCTATTTTTTCTTGCCGCCATTCCCGCCACTTATCTGTTACTTAAAAATTTCAAATTAACTTTTATAGTTTTTATCACAACGATAATTATTCTTTTGCCGTTAGGCGTTTTTGCAATCCAAAATCCCGAACCCTTCTTTTCCCGGTCAGCAGACATCTCCGTCTTCGGCCGCAAATTGCCGCGAGAAGAAGTGATAAAAGAAATCGCCGGCAGCACCTGGCGGACATTGACGATGTTTGGCATAACCGGTGATCCCAATCCGGGCAAAAATCCCGCCGGAGTCCCGGTTTTTGATCCTTTAACTTCCATTTTATTTTTAGCCGGAGCGGTAATAATTTTCAAAACCAAACGTCAATTTTTTTGGTCCATACTTATGTTTTGCCTGGCCGCCTTATTTTCCGATATTTTTTCCATCGAACAAATCCCGGAATTTCATTATTATGGCTTGGGCCATCCCAACGCCCTGCGCGTTTCCGGCTTTTTAATACCGGTTATTTTTTTTGCGACAATTGCAGTATCAAAATTTGAATATAAATTAGCAATAATAATCACGGCAGTTATTTGTTTATTAAATCTTTTTTGGTATTTTAATCAACAAAATCTCAACCCGCACTGGTATCGTTACAACTGGCAGATCAACAAACAAACTTTGTTAAATATGATTGGTTATATCAACGACATTAAATATGAAAATATCAGTATGGATGAGAGCGAACAGCGACATTTTTTTCTTAGTAAAAATGTTAAAGTCACGACTGCCAGCGCCGTTTCGGCTTATTTAATAAATGAGGACAATATCGAAAAAATAAAAAATATCATTACGCCGCAATCGGTTATATTTCGCAATCCCGCCGGTTTTGTCGAGGGAGTAATAATTAAACAATGAATGATTTATTTTTGATAATTATTCTGACAATAAATTTGTTATTTCCGGCGAAAAATAATCTCGAAATAAACTTTACAAAACGGGTCATTGACGGGGACACAATCGAACTTATTACCGGAGAAAAAGTTCGTTATCTTGGCGTCAACACGCCGGAAGTCAAAACCTGCTTTGGAGACGAAGCAACCAAAAAAAATAAAGAGTTGGTTGAGCTTAAAACGGTAAAATTAGAAAAGGACATTTCCAACGAGGATAAATACGGCCGACGGCTCCGCTATGTTTATGTCGGGGATGTTTTTGTTAATGACGAGCTGGTTAAACAGGGTTTTGCCAACGTTGCCACTTATCCTCCCGATGTCAAATTCGCCGGGCAATTTTTGGAATCTGAAAAATACGCGAGAGAAAATAAATTGGGTTTATGGAATACTTGTAAAAAATGATATAATGACTTTATGACTAAAGTAAAACTTTCTTTATCACAAATGGGAAAGCTTGCCGGCAAATGGATTGTTATTGATCCGAAAATTGACAAAATAATCGCCTATGGTAAAAAACTCAGCGAAATTTCTTCGCTTGTTACCCGACCGGCAACGGATAAAAGACTTTCGGGCAATGTGCCTTACTCATTTTTAGTTCCTCATAAAAATGAGGGCCCTTATGTCCTATAAATACCGTGCTCATCTGCAGAACCAATTTTTCCCGATAATTCCCTTCACCATCTTTACCGAAAAATCAAATAAATTTGACACTGTGGCTTTGATCGACTCCGGAGCAACTATTTCTATTTTCAAAACTGAGGTGGCTCAACAAATAGGAATAGAAATAAAAACCGGGAAGGAAATTGAACTCGACGGAGTCGGAGGGAAAATAAAAGGCTACGTCCATAATTTAAAAATTGAGGTTTCCGGAAAAAACTTGACAATCCCCGTTGTTTTCTCTAATGACTATTTAGTTTCTTTCAACCTCCTCGGCCGCAGTTCCTTTTTTGAGAATTTTAAAATTATTTTTGATGAGAAAAATAAAATTGTGGAGTTGAAATAAATTACTCCAAATAATCCTTTAATTTTTTGGCTCTTGAGGGGTGTTTGAGTTTTCGGATGGCTTTGGCCTCAATTTGCCGAATCCGTTCCCGGGTAACTCCAAAGGCTTTTCCTACTTCCTCAAGGGTTCGCGGTTTACCGTCTTCCAAACCAAACCGCATGATCAAAACTTTTTTCTCCCGATCGTTTAAAGTTGCCAAAACTTCTTCCAATTGTTCCCGCAATAAGACTTTTGAAGTGGCGTCATAAGGGGTTGGTTGGCTGGTATCCTGCACAAAATCCCCCAAAACCGAATCCTCATCGTCCCCAATCTTAGTTTGTAGAGATGTTGGTTCTTGAGAAATTTTCATAATCTCCAAAGCTTTTGGGACTTCAATCTGCATCTCTTTGGCGATTTCTTCCGGGTTCGGCTCCCGGCCCATTTCCGCCGTTAACCGATTGCGAGTCCTGATAAACCGGTTGATTGTTTCTACCATGTGGACCGGAATTCTTATGGTTCTTGCCTGATCAGCAATCGCCCGGGTAATGGCCTGCCTGATCCACCAGGTGGCATAGGTAGAAAATTTGAACCCGCGCCGCCAGTCGTATTTTTCCGTCGCTCGGATCAGTCCTTGATTTCCCTCCTGAATCAGATCCAGCATTGTCAGCCCTCGGCCAATATATTTTTTAGCGATAGAAACAACTAATCTTAGATTGGCTTCAATCAATTTTGCTTTGGCAATTTTGTCCCCTTTTTCCGCCTTTTTGGCCAACACAATTTCCTCATTGGCATTTAAAAGTTTTATTCTGCCAATTTCCTTTAAGTACATCCGTACCGGGTCAGTTGATCCTAATTCGTCAAGAGCGGAAAGCGACTCCAATTCCTTTTCCAAATCGGTGGCCAAATTGGCGGCTTCTTGCAACTCTCCGGTTGTAGTTTCGAACAGATCGATATTTTTATTTATTAACTCGTTGTAAAGCTCATCAAGTTCCTCAAGATGATCCTCGGCTTTGGGAAAAATATTTAATACCTCTTCCTGGGTGATAAAACCCGCCCCCCTTCCCTTTTTTAGGAGGTCCAAAGCCTCCGGTTGGAGATCAATTTTGACTGGTTTTTTAGAAGAAGACAGTTTTTTCGCCGCCACAGACGCAATTGTACACTTTCCTCTTGATTTGAGCAAGGGAGTGTAGTAATTTGGTCGTGTGTCCCCAAGAAGACGATTTTTCCGATTGGTTTCCACCCACAGGTTCTTCGCCACCCCAAAGAACATATAGAGTTACAGCAGAAACCATGACAACTCCCGGAAAAATAAAAAAGGGTAAAAAAAGACCCCACGTTATTGACTCTCACCCGGCCAATGATAGGCCAGTATTCGGCCAAAAATTACTAAAAACAAAACCTGCGAATATTGTCACAGTCACCGATTTGCGTAATGCGGGCAATATAAATAATGATAAAGCTCCGACAATTTATCAAAAAAGGGGAAGTGCTGTCCACAGACTATGCCAAAAACTGCTAGGACCTAAGGATAAGATTGATACCCCGATAAAAATTGCCAGCAGAAGTAGAGTTTTCCAAGACTTTGCGAGACACGCGCTTATGACGGACATGTTTGAGGAAGGGGGAACTGTTGTTCTTGATCCACAGGAAGCAATTGATGACGGGATTTCTCTTGCTCGAAAAATTAATAATAGGGCACCAAACCCCAACCAAATAAGAGTCGAAGAATTAGTCGAAATTCCTGTAAAAGACCATCAAGGGAAAGTTGTCAAACGGCTCAGAATTAGACTTGATGCCATGACACAACATTTTGAACCAATTTCTGATCATGATGTCAGAGAAACGTACATGTTGTTTGAAGGAAAATCATCACGGAAAAAGCTTTCAGACGATTTGAAAAAATTTTATCACGACATCTTGGAGACCGCCCGAGCAGTTCTTGATATACCCCATATAACAAGGAACGATCATGGACGGGTGATTCATATTTCAAGTGTCGCCTTAAACGATCTTTTACTTCACGAAAACCCAAATAGTTTTGTTGTCTCCCCCTCTGAAGAAAGCTGTCCAACAGAAAAAACAAAATTTGGGGGGGAATCGGTTACCAAGAATTTAGTACAAAAGATCTTGGGGTTTTAATTTTTTGATTTTAAAATTTCCTTCCCCACATACTTCCGTAAAACTTCGGGGACGGTAACAGAGCCGTCGGCATTTTGATAATTTTCTAAAATTCCAATCAAGACTCGCCCCATAGGACATCCGGTATCATTAACCGTATGAACATATTCTCTTTTCCCCTCTTTTTCGAATTTAATATTTAACCTTCTCGCCTGAAAAGTTCGGGCGTTGGTATCTGTTCCCACTTCAATAAATTCTTTTTGCCCCGGCAGCCAAACTTCGGTGTCAACTTGCTTTGTTGATGCTTGATAACCCGAATCAGCAGTGCATTTTAATATCTGATGATAAGGTAATTTTAACGACTCAAAAAACCATCTGTTTATTTTTAAGTTTTCTTCAAAAATTTCATCTGATTGCTCAGGCAAACAAAAGGTGTCAATTTCCAATTTATCAAACTGGTGAACTCTTTTTATTCCCTTAACATCCTTGCCCCACGATCCCACTTCGGACCTAAAACATGAGGTAAAAGCACACATTTTATATGGTAATTGAGAAACGTCAAAAACTTTATCCATTCCGTAGGCAAAAAGCGGAGGTTCCGAGGAACCGACCAAAAATAAATCCTGGTTATCTTCCACATTGGTATTTTCAATTCTATAAACTTGGTCACGCCCCTCTGGAAAGTGGCTGGAGCCATACAAAACTTTCTCTTTAACCAATAGAGGGACAACCATTGGATGGTAGCCAAAATCACGGACTAATTTTTTAAACAGAAAGTCAAACAAGGCATATTGCATTAAAACTAAGTCGTTCTTAAGATATGCGAATCGAGAACCGGAAACTTTAGCACTTTGTTCAACATCAATCATGTCCAAATCTTTTCCCAAATCCACATGGTCTTTCATTTCAAAATCTTTTACCGGCATCCATTTTTTGGAAAAGTCCTTTAACCCTAATTTTTCTTTGGGGAAATAGCCATCTTTTTCCGTCCACGCAACAATTTCCAGATTATTATCCTCATTTTTTCCAAGGGGTACATCCTCATCCATGATATTGGGCATCCAATCCATTATTTCTTGCCATCTTGTTTCAAGTTCGGCCAGTTCTTTTTCGGCAATACCGATTGATTCTTTAATTTTGCGCCCCTCATCCATTTTTTCCTGCGTCCGGTCTTTTGCGTCTTTCAAGGTTTCGGCAAATTTATTGCGCGCCGCCCGCATCTCTTCAATCTCCCGCTGCAGTTTATTTTTCCGGGCATCAATTAAAAGAAGCTCGTCCACATCAGCTTTCTTCGGATCCACTCTCCGATTCAAAACATTCTGTTTTACCTTTTCCGGATTTTCGCGAATAAATTTGATGTCTAACATAAATTTAGGGTGATAAGATGATAGTAAATAATGAATAGTTTAGGAACGATTATTTGCCAAAGATTTAACTGTGGCTGTCAACATTTTAATCGTTTCCATATTTTTAGCAACCATTAAATCAATTTCCACTTTAAATTGAGGGAAAAGATCTTCTAGTAATTCCAGCCAATACCTTGCTTCATTCGCTGAACCAAGGGCAATCCTTATAAAACGAGAATATTCTAACCCTTTATATTTTCCAAACCCCTCGGCAATATTTGCTCCAATAGAAAATGCCGCTCTTAATAACTGATCAGCAATAATCCAAACAGGCCTTTCATTAGGTAATTTCTTGATTAATTTATAGACAGAAAGACTGGTTTCTCTTGCTGTTTTCCAAAAAATTAATTCCTTATAACTTTCAATCATTGTTATTGATTATTCACTATCATCCTATCATCTTATAATCCTATTTCATTTGCAATTGACTGCATGCCTTTTAAGACGATTTCAACAAATTTATCTAGCTTTAAGTTTAATTTTCCCTCGCATTTGATAATATCCTCTCTTTTTGCGCCGGCGGCAAAACTAGAGATCCTGAACTTCTTCAGGATGGCTTCTGTTGTAACTGAAGCCAATTTTTTGTCCGGTTGCACCAAAGCTGTGGCTACAATTAAACCGGTTAATTCGTCGCAGCAAAATAAAGACCATTCCATGACGTTTGTTGGTTCGATCCCGCGATGCGACGCCCCATGAGATTCAATGCCGTGCAGTAAAACCTCGTCTGTTTCCCCCAACTCCCGGAGCCACCGCGCCATTAGAACCGAGTGGTTTGACATATCCCCCTTTGTCTGCTCATAATCCCCATCATGCATAAGCCCAACAACTTTCCATGACTGTTCACTGTCATTCTTATTTCCTAATTCTTGAAATAAAGCCCCCATCGCCGCTTCAACCGCCAGACAATGCCGCCGTAAATTTACACTTTGCATTTTGGAGCAAAGAAGTTCTAGAGCCTGGTCGCGAGTAATAACCATAACGTGAGGATTATAAAGGCAAAAAGGAAAATCGTCGAGGAGGCGACAATTTTGAAAGCGGTTTTGAAATCCTTCTTCTCCCAAAAAACATAAAACGGGTATCCCAATAATATCCCTGCGGAAAAAATTGCCGAGAAAACAAAAAGGGCAAGAAAAAGCATGGGGCCAATTAAATTTGGTGTTTTTCCAAACAAATTATTTCCATTCATCATTAGCCACGCAACCCCCGAGGCGTAAACCAGAAACCCAGCCGTTTGCAAAATTCCAATCGTTATTGGCGATAAACTAATTTTTTTCACCACTCCTATTATACATCTCAAAATCGAATTATAAAAACATAACCAATATTTCGCACGTGCGTTTTATTGGTTAGAGATTTTAAACATTTAGTTTTCCGGTCTTAAGAGTGGAAACAAAACGGTTTCGCGGATGGGGAGGTTGCACAAAAAGGAAAATAACCGCTCGGAAACTCCAAAACCGGAAACGGGAGGCATGCCGTACTCCATGGCTAAAACATAATCCCTATCATTCATTTGAGCTTCTTCGTCACCCTTGTCTTTCATTTCCTGCTGTATTTTAAATCTCTCTGCCTGATCAATCGGGTCGTTTAGTTCCGAATAGCCGTTTCCCAATTCTGATCCGGCAATGATAACTTGATATCTTTCCACAAATTCCGGATTTTTTACTTGTCGTTTCGCTAGCGGGGAAACGGAAACCGGGTGACCGGTTAAAAACACCGGGCCGGCAATTTGTTTTCTAACCTCTTTCCAAATTCCGTCAATTTCCCGGCCGTCAATTATTTTGGATATATCAACTTTAGCATATTTTTTAATCGTTTCCGCATAATCGATTCTTTCCCATTTCGGATCAAAATTTATGGCAAAGTCGCCGATTTTAAAATTTAAAGTCCCGAAAGTTTTACCTATTACATATTTATACATTTCTTCAACAAGAGCAGAGGAGTCGTTATAATCCGCATAACTCCAATAAAACTCCATTTGGGTATAATCCTGCAAATGCTCCCGGCTCATTCCCTCGTTACGAAATTGTCGTCCTATCTCAAAAGTTTTTTCAAACCCGGCGATCATTAGCCGTTTTTGCCACAACTCCCCCATGGATATGCGTAAAAATAAATCAATGTCTAAAGCATCGTGGTGAGTGACAAAAGGATTGGCGTCCGCCCCACCCGCCGTGATTTCTAAAACCGGGGTTTCCACTTCCAAAAATCCTTTTTGTCGCAAAAACTCCCGCATGGAGCTCCAAAATACCGCCTTTTTTCTGAATAATACTTTTAAATCGTTGTTCAATAAAAGGTCAAGATATCTTTGGCGGTAACGGGTCTCCTCGTCTTTAATGCCAAACCACTCGTTGGGAATCGGCCTTATTGATTTGGATAAGAGTTCGAATGATTTAATGTTGACGGTTATTTCCCCGGTTTTTGTTTTGACAATTTCTCCTGTTACTCCTAAAAAATCACCAACATCAAGGAGCTTTAATAGTTCATATTTTTCGCCGAGTAAATTTTTTTGAAACCAGATTTGGATTTTTCCAGATTCATCCATTAAGTTGGCAAAGGTCATGTTGCCGTGTTCCCGCAAGTTTACTATCCGGCCTACAACAGAAACCTCTTCGCCGAGTTTTTGCAAAGCATTATTAATAGGGATAAAGGGCTTGGAAAATTTTGCCGGATAAGGGTTGACCCCTAACTTTTTTAATTTTTCCAGTTTTTCAATCCGAAGCCTGCGAATTTCTTCAATCGCTTGCGCCATGCGATGATAATATCATTTTTTCTTTCTTGCCGCATCAAGCATTCTATTTATCGTTTTATCTTTTTTATTTGGCATTAGGCTTCTAATCCATACTAAAAAAACAACAGTTACTGTTCCAATTCCAACGACACAACCGCATTCAGAAATTCGAAGAATAATTGAGAGGGGATCTCTTTCCATAAATTGTTAATCGATGGAGATAATTGTATAAATGACTTTGCCGGCGGGGATAGAGACTTCAACCTTGTCGCCGACTTTTTTACCTATCAAAGCTTTGCCTATTGGAGAGTTGCTGGAAATCTTCCCGGATTTTGGGTCGGCCTCCCAGTCGCCAACCATAACAAAAATCATTTTTTTACCGGAAACAGTAGCCGTGACCGTATGGCCGACATCCACAACCCCGCTTTTCTTTGCCGGTCCGACGACTGAGCCGGTATCAATCACAGACTCCAACTCGGCTACCCGATTTTCTAAAAATTCCAGTTCCTCACGGGCACCCTGATAGGCGCTGTTTTCCGAAAGATCACCTTCCGCGCGCGCCATAGACAGCCGTTCGACAACAGCCGGAATTTTTCTTTTTTTAAGCTCCTCAAGTTCATCTTGGAGTTTCTTTAAACCATTGACCGTCAACATATTTCAAAAAAAAGAGCTGCCTGTGCAGCTATGGGTTTTCCTATCCAGTTGTGCTATTATAAACCCGTTGTCAAGAAAGTCAATGCCTTTTTGTGGCGCGTTCGTCTAGTCTGGTCCAGGACGGGACGTTCTCAACGTTCAAATCAGCGGTTCAAATCCGCTACGCGCTACCAAATTCCCCCCTTTTTTTACAAAGTTTATTTGTTATAATTCAAAAGTTATGCCAGCGAAAAAAACCGCGAAGGCTGGGAAGACGGAAGTTTCTGTTCTTGCCCCGGAAACCGGCAGAGAGACCCTGAAAAGTAAAAGGAATAAAAAAATTGGGGTGGCTGTTGTCATCGTTCTTTTGGCGGCCTTATTGCTTTGGAAATTTAGAACACTATTCATCGTGGCCGTCGTTAACGGCCGGCCGGTCACCCGATTTGAATTGGAATCAAAAATAATGGCCCGGTACGGCAAGCAAACTCTTGAGGAAATAATTTCCGAGCGGCTGGTAACGGAGAAAGCCCGGATGGATAAGGTCGTCGTATCAGCCGCGGATATCGATTCCAAAATCGCCGATTTAACTAAATTGTTGGCGGGCCGGGGCACTCTCGAAGAAGCCATGGCCCAGCAGGGTATAACCATCGAAGAACTTCGCCGGCAGATATATTTGCAGTCCTTGGTGGAAAAAATTGCGGAACCGCTGATAAAAATCGAAGATAAAGAGCTTTCTGATTACATTACCCAAAATAAAGCTTACATGATGGCAACCGAGGAAGCGGCCTTGAAACAGGAAGCGATGGCTGTTATAAAACGTCAAAAAGCTTCGGAAGTCTTTCAGAAAATTTTCGCCGATCTGAAATCCTCGGCTAAAATAATCAATTTCCTAAACGCAAATTAGCGGTCGAGTATTATTTCTAATCTCTAACCGCTAACCCCTAACTGCTTATTAGTTAGGCTTTTCCTAAAACTCGCGCGACGGTGGTCCCACAAACCGGACACTTTCCCACATGAGCTCTCCGACCGTTTTTCCAAGTGACGTCCTTTCCATCTTTGACGTCCCTCTTAGCTCGACATTTAACACAGTACCCTTGCATTATTATCACCTCATTTCCTGCCTATTACGTACCATAGCACAACTTGAACGCAAATTGCAAGTACGGTTAGAATCACGGTTTTTAGAAGATCATGTTTGACATGGGAATAATCTATATTGATAAACGCTGTAGACACTGTAGAAGCGGGTTCACGGTTAATAACAGGAGTTGCTTTCGATTCTACTACAAACGATGAACGCGGTTCTACTTTATTTAACTGCCTCCGAAGATCGGCGATTATTTTTTGTTGTCTGGTTTTTCTGCCCACAAGCCAATATTACCCTTGACATTGCCGTTAGTCAACCCGTATCATTGACGGGTGAATAAAAAAGTCGTTTTGGTTCTGGGCGGGGCATTTTTGTACCTCCTGACGACAGGAGGTTCTTTTGTGTATTTTTCAAATGCACAAACTAGTAAGAGTTTTAAGTCACCTGTAGCAACAAATACCGACACGAAATCAAAAGGATTTAAGAGGGATCCGTCGCTTCCCCGAAATGAGGCCTGCCCGCTTAGCGGGGAAATGTTTACAAAACCGGAAAAAGATTTGTGGGAAACCCGCCGGCCGCTGGGGGTTATGATCGAAAATACCCGGATCTCCCGCCCGCAGTCGGGAATTTCTTTTGCCGATGTGGTCTACGAGGCTAACGCCGAGGGCGGCATTCCCCGATTTTTAGCGGTTTATTACTGCCAGTCAACGGACTATGTCGGCCCGGTTCGATCCGCAAGGACTTATTTCCTTGACTGGATTTCCGAGTACGGCTCCTCGCCGCTGTATGCGCATGTCGGCGGGGCCAACACCCCCGGCCCGGCCAACGCGCTCGGTCAAATTGACAGCTACGGCTGGAAACTCTACAACGACCTTGATAATCTTTCTTTGGGACTCCCGGCCTACATTTTGGACACCGACCGCCTTGGTCCGGACACTGCTGTTGAGCATTCCAAATACGGTGTTCCCGATGAACTTTGGAAGGAGGCCGCGAAGCGCGGACTGACCAACATGGAAAGTGATGACCGGACGGGTAAAGAAATAAAATGGGACACCGGTTTTACCTCCTGGAAATTCAAAGACGACGCGGCTCCGGCCGATAGACCTCAAAATTTTACCGCCGATTTTGCCCTTTCCAGCGCCCAAACTTCCTATGCCAATGATTACACGATTAAATGGCAATACGACCGGACGTCAAACTCATATCTTCGTTTTAACGGCGGGTTACCGTTCACTGATATGAACACCAACCAACAGATTTTAGCCAAAAACGTCATTTTACAGTTCATGACCATGGGGATTGCCGATGACGGCTACAGCGAAGAAGGCCATGGTACCCACGTTCTTTACGGAACGAAAGGGCAAGGTAAGGTTAAGGTTTTGATGGATGGGAAGATTACTGACGGAACCTGGGTTAAAAAGACCCGGCTTGACAGAACCAGGTTTTTTGATATAACGGGTAAAGAAATTGCTCTAAACCGCGGCCAGACCTGGATAGAAATTTTACCCATTGGACAAACGGTTGCGGTCCAATAAATGCTGAACGATTTAATAATCTCCAAAGTTCGGGTTAAACTTTTACAAATTTTTTTCGGCAATCCCGGGCAAATTTATCACGTCCGGGATCTCGTTAGACAAACTCATGAAGAAATAAACGCCGTAAGAAGAGAGCTTGCTCACCTAGAAAGAATTGGTCTTCTAAAACGGGAACCGCGAGCCAACAGGGTTTATTATTCTTCCCGTAAGGATTATCCTCTTTATTTTGACTTGTTAGAACTTGTCGCCAAAACCACCGGGCTCGGAGGTAATGTTTTAAAAAATAAGGTCAAGCTTGGGCGAATAAAGTTTGCCATGCTCTCCGGACGTTTTGCCCGCGGCGAACCTTCAGGGCAAGACCATGTAGATTTGTTGGTCGTCGGGGCTATTGTTCTTCCGGAATTGGCGGCCATCGTTCGGGAAACGGAACACAAAAGAGGAGCGGAGATAAATTACACGGTTATGACCGAGGAAGAATATGTTTTCCGCAAGACCCGCCGCGACCCGTTTCTCCTCTCGATTTTGGAGGGTTCCCGTATTATGATAATTGGCGATGAAGAAGAACTTGTAAAATAATTTCCGTATGCAAAACGCCAGAAAACTCCTAGTCATTTTTTTGCTCGCAACCGGGGCGTTTTATGTTGATCTCCCCAAAGAATTTACCTTACTTAACAAAACTTTTAACCGGCCGGAATTAAACCTGTCTATCGCCGGATTAAATTTCCAAAGGGATTTGAATATCAAAGAAGGGCTCGATTTAGCCGGCGGTTCGCATATTGTCATGTCAGCGGATATGTCAAAAATAAGGCCGGAAGACCGCAATCGTGCCTTAGAATCTTTAAGGTCAATAATTGAACGTCGGGTAAATTTTTTCGGTGTTTCCGAACCAACAATCCAAACCGCCAAAGTCAGCGACGACTATCGGATTATTGTGGAACTGGCTGGAATAAAAGATACCTCGGCGGCTTTGGGTCTGATCGGGCAAACGGCTAAGCTATCATTTCGGGAAGAGGGGTCGCCATCGGCACAGACAGCGACCATTGCGGCAATTTTATACCAAAATTTTCAAAAGGAGACCGATCTTTCCGGCTCGGACTTGGCAAGGGCGACTGCTGGATTTGATCAAAACACCGGGGAGCCGATCGTCAATCTGGAGTTTACGAACGAAGGGGCTAAGAAATTCGAAGAGATCACTAAAAGAAACCTTAACCGGCAAGTGGCAATTTTTCTTGATGACCAACTTCTAATGGCCCCAAACGTTCAAAGTGTCATTTCCGGCGGCAAGGCTTTTATCTCTGGCCAGTTTACAGCCTATCAAACGAAAGAAATGGCGGCTCTGCTAAACTCGGGAGCGCTCCCCGCCCCAGTCAAAGTCATTGAGGAAAGGACCGTCGGGGCCACATTGGGGCAAGACTCGGTCAACAAAAGCTTGATCGCCGGAGCCATTGGCCTTGGGATCGTGGCAATTTTTATGATTGCGAACTACGGATTCTACGGCTTGATTGCGGATATAGCCTTGATAATCTATATCCTGTTTTCTCTGGCTATTTTTAAACTCGTTCCTGTTACTTTAACTCTGGCCGGTATTACGGGATTTATTTTGTCCATCGGCATGGCGGTTGACGCCAATATTTTAATTTTTGAACGGATGAAGGAAGAATTAAGGTGGGGAAAAAATAAATTGCAGGCGATAGAACTGGGCTTTGTCCGGGCGTTTCCTTCAATTCGCGACTCCAATGCCAATTCTTTAATTATTTGCGCCATTTTGTACTGGTTCGGCACTGGCGCTATCCGCGGTTTCGCCGTAACTCTTGCAATAGGAATCGTGGTATCGCTATTTACGGCAATAACGATAACAAGAACGTTATTGCGAACAACAAGAACATGATTAATCTGATGAGATTTAAATACTTGTTTTTTGCCATATCTTTGGCCATTATTTTGCCGGGGATTTATTCCCTGATTCGTTATGGATTGAGGCCATCCATTGATTTTACCGGTGGAAGCCTTTTGGAAATCCAAAACTCAAAAATTCAAACTCAAAACCTGACGGATTTGGGAATAATCCAAAAAACTTCCGCTAATTCTTATTTGATACGAACGAAACAACTGGATACTATCCAAAAAGACAAAATCATTGCCGATTTAACAAATAAATACGGAGAAACAACTTTATTAAAATTTGAAACCGTCGGACCGGTTATTGGCCAGGAGTTGACCCAAAAAGCCATCATGGCGGTGATTATCGCGTCGCTGGCTATAATTGCTTACATTGCTTATGCCTTCCGGGAAATTCCCAAACCGTACTCATCTTTAAAATTCGGCCTGTCGGCCGTTGCGGCGCTACTTCACGACGTTCTGGTCCTGGTTGGCATATTTTCTATTTTAGGCCATTATTTCAACGTGGAGATTGATGTTTTATTTATCACCGCCGTCTTGACAGTAATTGGTTTTTCCGTTCACGACACCATCGTTGTTTTCGACCGGATCCGGGAAAATTTACGAAAAGAAGGTAGTCGGGTATCGTTCGAACAGGTCGTTAATGATTCTCTGCTTCAAACCCTCGTTCGTTCCCTTAACACTTCGCTTACCGCTTTATTTGTCATGTCGGCAATAATTCTCTTCGGCGGCGAATCCATCCGCCATTTCGCTCTCGCTTTATTTATTGGTATTTTCTCCGGAACTTATTCCAGTATTTTTAACGCCGCCCCATTACTTGTCATTTGGGAAAATAAATCAAAATAGTAACTCCGTCATTCTGGCCGCGTCCAGAATCTATTTATATTATTGAGATGCTCTATATACCTGTATTTACGATCGTAAATACAGGTCAAATATAGATCCTGAAACAAGTTCAGGATGACATTGAAGAAACCCTTTTTAATAAATACTCCCTATTATTTTTACTAATATCCTCCATGATTTCATCAAATAATATTTTTAATACTTTACCAATTTTTGGTCCGGGAGGAATGCTAAGAATTTTCATGACATCGGTGCCGTCAACGGCGAGATCGTTGACGGAAGGAATGTGCTGTTGGACTTTGATAATCCGACGTTTAAAATCCTCGTGGCGCCAGGAGGTGGCGGGAGTCCCGCTCCCCACCCGGTCGGCGGTTCGCACATCCAGCATGTCGGTGGTGTTTTCCGCCCCTACCCGCCGGATAAACCGACGCACCGCCGCATCGGTTATAAATTCCGAAACCGAAAACATGTGCCAGCGAACCAGCGTCCACAATTTTTCCCGATCTTCTTTTTTAAAATGCAACCTGTTAGCAATATCCCGGGCGATGGCCGCTCCAACGGTTTCATGAGAATAATAAGTTGGTTTACCGTCGCGTAATTTATAAGTCGCCGGTTTGCCGACGTCGTGGAGCAACGCGGCGAGACGAACAATCCAGTTTTTATTTTGGCAAGCCTCCAAAGATTTAATCGAGTGAGTCAAGACATCATAGATGTGATGACCGGGTTGTTTCATATCCGCCCCCCGGGTCAACTCCGGAAAAATTATTTGTAATAAACCGGCATTCAATAATAATCTTATGCCGTCGGCTGGAAAATCAGAAACTAAAATTTTCTCCAACTCGTCACGGATCCGCTCCCCGGAAATTTTTTCCAAAAGTTTGGCATTAGTTTTTATAGCCGCAAAAGTTTTTTCCTCAATGACCAATCCTAATTGGGTTGCAATGCGAACCGCCCTTATCATTCTTAAAGCATCTTCTTTATATCTATCATCCGGTGTACCGACTGCTCTCACAATTCGATTTTTTAAATCTTCCCGACCATGATAGGGGTCAATAATAGTTTTCCCATCAAACGCCATGGCGCTTATTGTTAACTCACGCCGCGCAAGGTCTTCTTCAAGAGTATTCGCCCAAATCACCGTATCCGGATGCCGCCCGTCAGAATATTTCCCCTCTTTGCGAAACGGAGTAATTTCAAATAAGCCTTCGTCTGTGACAATTGAAACCGTCCCGAAGGCGTTATCGTAATTCGCCTCGGGAAAAATTTCCTGAATTTTGTCTGGCGGGGCATTAGTTGCGTAGTCCCAATCTTTTGTTGGCCGATTCAACAACATATCCCGAACCGCACCGCCAACTAAATATCCTTCAAACCCGGCATCCTTTAGTCTTTTAATAACATCCATATGTTATGATTCTAACACATGAAGTGGCGCATTTTACAGAATCTAGAATCTAGAATAGAGAATCTAGGAATTATAAAAATAATACTTAAAAATCGAGGAATTAAAAATGTTGATGAATTTCTCAACCCTTCTAGCCCCAAGATTCTAGATACTAGATTCAAAACCGAAAAAGCCAGAAAAATTATCGAAAAGTCAATAAAACTGGGAGAGAAAATAGTGGTGTATGGCGACTATGACGTTGACGGCATTTGCGCCACAGCCATAATTTGGGAATGGTTGCATAAAATGGGAGCCAATGCCTTGCCGTTTATTCCCCAACGGGAAAATGAAGGCTATGGGTTGTCCAAAGCGGGAATAGACCATGTTGACGCCCAATTAATAATTACTGTCGACTCCGGCATCGTGGCTCACGAGGCGATAGACTACGCCCATTCCAAAGGGATAAAAGTCATCGTTATTGATCATCACGAGAAACCAAAAAAACTACCCAAGGCCGACGCCATTATTCATACAACTCATTTATGTTCCGCCGGCATTGCCTATTTTTTTGCCAATCAGGGTTTGGAACTTGCGGCCATCGCCACGGTATGTGATATGGTTCCCTTAACTGGTGCGAACCGCGCCATAGTCAAATACGGTCTAAAAAGTCTAAATGAAACGAAACGTCCGGGGTTAAAAGCGTTATTTGAGGTGGCCGGGATAAAAACCGTCGGGACTTATGAATTGGGTTTTATGATCGGCCCCCGCCTCAACGCCGCCGGGCGGATTGATTCGGCTTTAACTGCTTTACGACTTTTGTGTACTCACGATCCCCAAAAAGCTTTTGAATATGCCCAAGAATTAAATTCCATAAATCGCGAACGACAAACGATGATGGAAAACTCGGTCGCTCACGCCCTCGAAAATTCCAAATCCCAAATTCCAAATTCCAAAATTATTGTTATTGATCATGAATCATATCATCAAGGCATTATCGGCTTAATCGCCGGCAAACTAACCGAAAAACATTATTTACCAAGTATTGTCATTTCCAGAGGCGAAGAAGTCAGTAAAGCCTCGGCCCGGTCAATCGCCGGTTTCAACATTATTGAAGCCATTCGTTCTACTGAAGAAATCCTAATCAACGCGGGAGGCCACCCCACCGCGGCGGGATTTACTATTCGCACCGCGGAAATATCCAAGTTCAAAACTCAAATTTCAAAATATGCGAGCAAAAAACTTACGGATGATTTGTTAGAAAAGACTTTAAAAGTTGATGCCAAAATTCCTCTTGAACTTTTAAACCTTAAACTTTACACCGATCTTCAGCAGTTAGAGCCCCACGGTCTCGGCAATCCTCAACCAGTTTTCTGTTCCGATGTTGAAGTATTGAATGTCCGCACCATGGGACCAATCGGCCAGCACATTAAACTGACGTTGTCCGGCGGCTTCGAAGCGGTCGGCTTCAACATGAGCCACTTCGCCTCAAAACTGAAAGCAGGCCAGAAAATCTCTCTGGCCTACTCTCTCGACCTCAACACCTTCAACAGCAAAACCACTTTGCAGTTAAAGATTAAGGATATTATGTGTCAGGGCAACAATTAACTGCGGCTTGGGGCTTTCTCAATTCTAACACTTCAATTCCGAGTCTTTCAGCCAGTTCTCTACACAATATCATCGGACCAACTGCAGTCCTACTTTCACCTAATGTTAATAAATTCGTTAAATTTTCTTTTGGATCATATCCTTCTGGTACTGTTTTCATAAAAAATCACCCCCTCACAAGTAGTCTTTCAACAGTTCCTCTATTGCCGTTCCATCTCTTGAATCTGCATCGCAACGAGTAACTGCCTCATTCCCACGTTTTGCCATTGCCGCTTTTAATAAGGCTCCAACTCCCCATAATTGCACCACTGAACGATCAAAACCTAGTTCGTCTTTAATTATTTTGTATGGATCAAGTTTTTCTTTTTTTTTCATAAAAAATCCTCCCTTTGTTTGGGAGGTTCTTGTAAATTTTTAATTTTAAATTTTAAATTTTTAATTTTTATCTATTCTTGTTAAACCTCCCACCTTAAACCGCCGTCCATCGGACGGAGGTAATAATAAAGAGGTTGTGATAACAAGATCTCAACATGATGACCGTATTTTAATGGCTTGACACCATATCTGTCAAGGGGTATATTAAGATTAAGGCAATGATGGTCTGACAAACCGGAGCTGATCCATAGAAATTAAGAAGCAAGTTAGGTGGCACCACGGTAATTCCGTCCTAATACACAGGGACGGTTTTTTTGTGTTAAAGTAAATATATGGACAGAACATTAATCAATAATACAATAAATAATGAAGGAGAAGAAGTATTCATAAAAGGTCGCGTCATGGTCAGACGGGATCATGGAAAAATTGTTTTTCTTGATATTTCTGATTACACAGCAACGCTTCAAGTTGTAGTTTCTTCTGATATTGCCGGCGATATAAAAACCGGCGACGCAATTACCGTCGAAGGATTAATCAAAAAACGCCCAGAAAAACTTGTAAATAAAAAATTGTTAACCGGGACGGTGGAAATGGAGGCAAAAAAAATTGAGGTTTTAGCCAAATCAGAGGTCTATCCCTTTGATATGGGAAAACCTGATTTGGATTTAGAACTCCCTACCCTCCTTGATTTTCGGGGGTTAACATTAAGACATCCAAAAGTTCAAGCCATTTTTAGAGTCCAAGGAGTGGTTATTGATGCTTTTAGAAGAGCTCTTTTAGAAAAAGATTTTCTGGAATTTCAGGCCCCGGGAATAATTCCCGCGATACCCGAAGGGGGGACAGAAGTATTTGAAGTTAAATATTTTGAGAATAAGGCGTTTCTTTCTCAGAGCCCGCAATTGTATAAATCATTACTCGTTAGTTCGTTCGAACGCGTTTTTAGTGTTAATCAAATCTACCGAGCAGAACCAAGTGTGACTACGAGACACATAACAGAAGCCACCAGTCTTGATTGTGAATTCGGTTTCATTAGAGATTGGATCGAAGTTCGAGACATGGCCGAATATGTTATTAAATACATTTTGTCTGAAGTGAAAAACAAGTGTGCAAAGGAGTTGGAAATGTACGGAGCAACTATCCCCAAAGTAGCTGACAAAATTCCATCCGTCAAACTTCGTGATGCGCAGCAAATAATTTTTGAAAGAACGGGGCGAGACCATCGTCTGGAAAAGGATCCCGATCCAGAAGACGAAAGAGAAATTTGTCGTTGGGCGCTAGAAAACCACGGTTCCGACCTTGTTTTTATTTCACATTACCCAACAAAAACTAGACCCTTTTACACTTATCCAGATGATGAAAATCCAGAATTTAATCAGGGTTTTGATTTAATTGGCCGTGGAGCTGAATGGATGACTGGAGGACGACGAATTAATAACTATCAAACTTTAGTGGCTCACGCCGAAGAATGGGGAATCGACGTAAAAAAGATAGATTTGTACTTGCAAGGTTTTAAGTATGGCATGCCACCGCTTGGTGGTTTTGCTTTCGGAGCAGAAAGAATTACTATGCATATTTTAGGGCTCTCAAACATCCGTGAGGCGTCAATGTTTCCAAGGGATATGGAGCGAATTGACGGACGGCTGTCTTCACCGAAAACTTCATAAATTAAGGGAAAATACTGGATCACCAAAAATCCCGCCGATGCGGGACATAGTGGGTAACACCAGTACGGACTTAGCTTGCCAAGCAAAACTATGCTAGCAAAATTCTCCCCGCTTGTCAAGTGCTAAATGTGGCATGGACCCGTGGGGAGTCGAACCCCCGCTACCCAGCTTGACAAACTAGAAGCCATACCGATGCGACCCATGCAAAATTAGTATACCACCTTCAACGCCAAAAATTCCCAAATTAAGGTAAAATAATTTTGTGAAGAAGAATAAAAGACATAAAATTATTAAAAAGGGGTTGACAATTTGGCAAGGGATCGGGGTGGGACTAGCGGCGTTATTTTTCTTCATGCTCCCGGGGCAGGATTATTATCAAACTTTACAGTTAAAATATTTCCCTCCGCAAGTCAGAACCAGCGCTTATGACAACTTTATCCCGTCGCCTTATCCGGTAAAAGTAACCGGTGTTTTGCCGCCGCTTCTGACTGCTTCGGCCGCGGCGGTAATTGATTTAAACTCCGGTGTGCCGTTGTTTCAAAAAAATATCAATCAGAGATTGCGCCCGGCTTCCCTTACCAAACTCATGACCGCTCTGGTCGCTCTCGATTATTACCAACCCGATGACATTATTACCGTCAGTAAATTGGTTATTATCTCCGGCGACTCCAAAATGGGATTAAAACTTGGCGACCAAATGACGGTAAAAAATTTACTTTACGGTCTGTTGTTGCCGTCCGGAAATGACGCTGCTTTTGTCCTTGCGGATAATATTTCCGGCGGTTTTGAACAATTTATTAACTCAATGAACAAAAAGGCGGCCAAACTGCACATGTTTCATACCCATTTTAATAACCCCAGCGGACGTGACGGGGATGATCATTATTCCTCTGTTGCCGACCTAATTCTCTTGGCCAAGGCCGCCCTGGAGAACCCCTTACTTTCCCAAATTGTCAAAACCAACTGGTTCTTAAGCTTTGACATTTCCGGCCTGCACCGCTACCCCTTACAAAACATTAATCAATTGCTTACCTCTTACTGGGGAACCTATGGAGTTAAAACCGGCTACACAGAATTGGCGGGGCAATGTCTTGCAGTCACCGCTGAGAGAAACAGGCGAAAAATAATGGTTGTGATTTTGAACAGCCGTGACCGTTTCGGGGAAGCTTCGGCCCTGTTAAATTGGGGATTTATAAACTTTCGCCTTACGGAGCAAAAAGACTTGGACTGACTGCGGGAACATAGGCAGTGAATCCTTTTCCGTCAGAAAAAATCACCACCGGTTGAAGATAATTCTGAACCTCCGGGTCGTCATAGTAACCAATTTCCACCCGCCTAACAGCTATAGTCCTTGGATTTCCCGCCGGAACCGAGGCGACAAAAGCCTGACCTCTGCCGAGCATCTCGTAAGCCGCCTGCGCGGACAGAGACGGATAGGTTGCATAGTTTTCGTAATCCACGACCGAGTAATTAAAATTGGCCTCAAGAATTTTCTTGCTCTTATCCAAAGACCCGGAAAATAAAACGGAAACATTAGTTTTATTAGGGTCGGCGCCAACCACGGGAAAGATAAGCTTTCCCTCAACAATGGCGGCTCTGTTAAGATTTACCAAGACGGCGTCAGCTTCAAACAGGGATGTTGTCGGAACTAAAGTTGTGGTGGCCAATTTAAAATAACGGGTTTTAACTGACCCCGTCGCCAAATCCGGATACTCAAGTCCGAGCTCATCGAAAAAATCCCGGGCTTGGATTTCTATCTCGGCTTGGGAGGCAAAACTTTTATCGGAAAAAAGGTTTAAATCAAACCGATAGTCGTAAAAGACTTTAAAATGGTTGGTGGTGGCGTCGTATTCCAAATGGCGCAAGGGCAAAACCGGGTCGTTAAAGCGCCAACTGTCAGTTGTCCCAAAAATCTTCTCCGGCGTTTCCAAAAAACCAAGCTGGGCCGCTTGAGCCGTCATTCGTTCGTCCTTCCCAAACGAAGAACCCGGCTTGGGAATAAAATAAACCCGTAAGTTCTGCGGAAATGCCGGTAATTTGCCGTCAACAGTTTCCAGATGGTAGGTAAATCTGGCAGACATGGTGGAGATATTTGTTTTGGGAAACTTAATTTTCGGTAAAAGGCCAAAAGCCATGGTAGCTGGCGGCGGCGGAGGAGGAAACCAGGCAAGCCAAATCTGAACGCCGACGCCATACAAAATTTTTAAAACCACAATGCCAATAATCGCGGCAATAAAAATTTTGACGCCTTTTCTGGTGTAATAGGCCGTTTCTGTTAAAGTCGCCATACAACTATTATGAATTAAATTGTGTTAAAATCAAATCATGCAAATTCGCACCCGCTTTGCCCCCTCGCCAACAGGTTATATGCACATTGGAAGCCTGCGGACAGCACTTTACGCCTATGCCTTCGCCAAAAGTCAAAATGGAACATTTATTCTACGAATCGAGGATACAGATAGAAATCGGTATGTTCAAGGTTCAACAGAAAAAATATACGGGCAATTGAAACTGTTTGGGATAAATTGGGATGAAGGGCCATTTATTCAGTCAGAACGGGTGAAAACAGATATCTACAAAAATGCGGCCAATAAATTAGTTGATGACGGGCACGCGTTTTATTGCTTTTGTAAAGCTCAATCAAAAGATGAAATAAAAGAAGCCCACGAAAAAGGCGTTTCGCAAATGCGCGATTTAAATTGCCGTAATTTGACCTCTAAAGAAATAAGCGAAAAAATTGCCGCTGGTAAAATCCCCGCTATTCGGTTAAAAACTCCGGACAATGAAGAAATTTCCTTTTATGATTTTGTCGTCAAAAAAAATATTAAATGGAACACAAAATTTGTTGACGACGCCATGCTTTTAAAATCCGACGGCTTCCCAACTTATCAATTGGGAGTTGTTGTGGATGACGCGGATATGAAGATGACTCATATTATCAGAGCATTAGAATGGCTGCCCAGCACTCCCATTCACCTATTATTATTTAAATATTTAGGGTATGAAATTCCGCAAATTGGACATCTAACAGATATTTTAGACCCAGCCGGCGGAAAATTATCCAAACGAAAGGGGAATGTTTCGACTGAAGATTTTCTCAATGCCGGGTATTTGCCGGAGGCAATTTTAAATTATATTATGCTTGTTGGTTGGGCCCCAAAAGACAATCGCGAACTTTTTACAATTGACGAATTTGTAAGAGCTTTTAATGTTGACGGGCTACAAAAAGCCAACGGGATGTTTCATGTTGAAAAACTAAATTGGTTTAATCAACAATATATTAAAAAACTATCGAATGAAGAACTGGCTGGAAAATTAAAATCGTTTACCAATAAAAAAGATTTTGAGAAATTAATACCTTTAGTTCGCGATCGATTAGTGACTCTTAGAGATTTTGATTCCTTGACTGATTATTTCTATTCAAAGCCTAACCAAAAAAACGCACGTGCGGAAAATTGGTTAGACACCAAGGTATTAGGGCATGCGGTTGCGGTTTTAGAAAAAGAGTTTGATGGCAAAGTTTTAGAAACCGAGGCCCGTAAATTTTGCGCCCAAAATAATATAAAGGTCGGCGACTATTTTATGACCCTTCGCCTTGCCATCACCGGCAAATCCGCCACGCCCCCATTGTGGGATGTCATGGTTGTTTTAGGAAAAGAGGAAACCTTATCCCGTTTGAGCTAGTAAACCCTCGGCTTGATAATGGCTTAGGGACAATCTAGAAAAGATTGCTTCGCTTTGCTCGCAATGACAACAAGGGATGTTGTACAATTAATTTGTGGCGGGGCAAAAAAATCAATTAGACACGGAAACATTAAGAAATAGGTTGAAGTTGCGGGTGTTTGGGTCGGAGAAAAAGTTATTAGAAGCTCATGCGACAGCTAAAGAGTTTTTTGAAAAAGTCCAGCTGCGACCCGGAAAAATAAGGGACCATGCTTTGAAGCTTTTATCCTCCAGCGCTCTCGCCGGAACATTATTACTAACCGCGCCGTCAGCTCTCCCTATCCCTCAACACATCATCACTCCCGTCGAAGAGGCGGATTATTACGCCAATAAAGAAATTGAGTTGGCCGCCAGTTTGCGGGAAGTCTTACCGCCGTTTGTTCAGCCATTAACAATCCCCCAAGAAGAAGAAATTTCTAAACGCATTAAAAAAATTCTAGGCATAAATGCCGTGGCCATTTTAGAAAACAATCATCTAAATCAGACCTACGGGAATATCGGCGCTGAACAACATCTGGCAAGATTCCCCGGAGATAATGTTCCCAATATGGCCCCGGGGCTTGGGGGTTGGGGCTATGTTCCTCCGGAGATCGAAAAATATTATTTGGCCGTTCAAACTTTGTATCTCCCCGACTGGAACACCAACACCAGACAGCTTTCAAGATGGTACAAGCACCGCCGCTGTTTGGTAATAAACCCCGTCAACGGTAAAGCTATAATTGCCGCCATTGCTGATGCCGGGCCATCCTGGTGGACCGGGAAACATTTCGGCGGCAGTCCGGAAGTGATGGCCCATCTAAAATTGAACGTTGGCAAACAAAAAGGCCCGGTAATCTTATTTTTTCTTGATGACCCGCAACAGTTGTTGCCGCTTGGACCAGTAGAGTATACTAAAACTAATCATGTCTAAAATTTTTTACGATCAAATAACAATTGTTGAGGAAATAGAAACAGAACTCAACAGTTATCAACTATCATCTGATGAAAAGTCGGAGCTGCTTTCGCTTGTTGACCAAACGGTTCATCATGAAGTTTTAAACACGATTCTGACCCACCTGCCAAAAGAAAAACATGAACATTTTCTGACCAAATTTCATGCCGCCCCGCATGACAAGGCCTTGCTTGATTATTTAAAAAAAGAGATAAAAATTGATATTGAAAAAGAAATTTTTTTACAAGCCAAAAAAATTAAAAGGGAATTATTAGCTGAGATCAAAAGAGCAAAGAAATGATATCCCAATACAGTGTCATTGCGAGCGAAGCGAAGCAATCTTATACTTGAAGTGTGTATAAATATCAATACTTCGTCTACATAATGACAAATTGGAATAATAAAGTTCTTTATGTTGGTGTAACAAATAACTTATACACCAGGGCAATTTGCCGTTTAGGTGGCATAGGATCAAAATTTACAACAAAATATTAAGTAAATAAATTGGTTTATTTTGAAGTTTTTTCAGAAATAACTGAGGCGATCAAAAGAGAAAAACAATTAAAGGCGGGGTCACGCCAGAAAAAACTTAATTTGGTAACTCAATTAAATCCCAGCTGAGAAGATTATACAATTAAATTATTCCACTAGAAGATTGCTTCGTCGTTTCACTCCTCGCAATGACACCACTTAAAACTAAAACAAACTCTCCTGTTTATCAGATGGGGTAAAGCCAAGGGGGTAGGAAAAATCGACAGTGACGGTGTGGGGATCGTTCCAAAAATCAGTGTATTTTAAGAATTTTTTTTTGACTCCGAAATCGTAAATTTTTTTGGTTATCTCCACATCCATCTCGCAGTATTTTTTAAGTTTTGCAAGGCTTTCCCCGTCGCCGGCCAAATAATATTTTATGGCGTTAGATCCGTGATCATTTTTCTCTTCCCCCAACGTGTCCCGAGCGACCGCATTTAATCCAACTCTTTTTCCGGAAACATCGCGCAACTTTTCCAAAATATCAAAATGCGGCAATTTGGAAAATCCCGCCGGGGCATAGGGTTTTAAGGCGGCGACATCAAAATGGATGGAATTAAAACCAATAATCCGATCGGCCTGGAAAAAATATTTCCACATTTTTTCAAACTCTCCTTCCCAATAGCTCATCATCTGTCCGCTTATTTCGTCGCCGTAATTATTCACCTCCCTGACATACATTGAAACAATGGATACTCCCAAATCTCCCGGATCCGAAGTCCCAGTGTCGTCAAAAAACTTCTTCGTCTCGCAGTCAAAAATTACTTCAAACATCGGTAATCCCGATTTTAGCACATTCAGCAATAATTCAGCCTCCGGCGTATAATCAGGTTATGAGAATCCTTGTGGTGGAAGACGAACACAGGGTGGCAACAGCGATAAAAAAAGGCCTGGAAATGGAGCGCTACGCGGTCGATGTCGCCCATGACGGCATAACTGGCTACGATCTTGCCTCAACGGAAGATTATGATCTGATCATTCTTGATTTGATGCTTTCGGAAATGGACGGCCTGGAAATTTGCAAAAGTCTCCGTGATCATAAAAATCATGTGCCGATATTGATGTTGACAGCTAAATCTCAAGTCGAAGATAAAATTACCGGACTCGATTCCGGCGCCGATGACTATTTAACAAAACCGTTTTCGTTCGAAGAATTATTGGCAAGAATTAGAGCCCTGATAAGGCGGCCAAACCAAATAATTTCTGACAATGAAAATTTGGAAAAATATAATTTGTCAAGAAAAGAATTCTCGCTGCTGGAATATTTACTTCGCAATCCCAACAAAATTATTTCCAAAGGCCAGATTATGGCCCACGTCTGGAATTACGACGCGGATATTTTACCCAACACCGTCGAAGTTTACATAAAGAAAATCAGAAAAAAAGTCAAAGACCTGAAGATTGAAACTGTTAGAGGTTTTGGCTACCGCTTATGTTTACCAAAACAAGATTAAAACTCACCGCCTGGTACCTGTTAATCATTATGCTGGTGAGCCTGTCCTTCTCCGCGATAATCTATAAATCATATTCCGATGAAGTCGAGCGGTTTGAACGAATGCAGCGCCAAAGATTTGAACGGCGTTTCCTGATTCCGACCCCCCCATCGCCAATGCTCGACCTCCTCGACGAAACAAAACAGCGGGTTTTATACACATTGATAATCATCAACTCGATTATTTTAGTAACCTCGGGGGGATTCGGGTATCTTCTTGCCGGAAGGACCCTAAAACCGATAAAGGACATGGTTGAAGAACAAAATCGCTTCATCTCCGACGCCTCTCACGAATTAAAAACCCCGCTAACGTCCTTAAAAACAGCCTTTGAAGTCTACCTTAGAGACAAAACCGGGACGCTGGCAGAAGCGAAATCAATTATCAAAGATAGCGTCACCGAAGTGAATAAACTGCAATTTTTATCCGAATCACTTTTAAAACTTGCAAAGTTTCAAAAACCGATACTAAACCTAACCGACATAAATTTAAAAGATATCGTCAATGAAGCCATTAAAAAAATTGCCCCGTTAGCCAAAAAAAAAGAAATTAAAATAATTAAAAACTTAAAAGACTCAACGGTTATTGGTGACAAAAATAATTTAATAGAGTTAGTTGTAATTCTTTTAGACAATGCGATTAAATACAGTCCCGCGGGGGAAAAAATTATTGTTAATTTGGCTAATAATGTGTTTATGATTGAGGATCATGGTGTCGGAATTGATGAAAAAGATTTGCCGTATATTTTTGATCGTTTCTACCGGGCAGAAAAATCACGAAGTCGGAATGGTTTTGGTTTGGGGCTTGCTATTGCCAAAGAAATCGTTAAAGCGCATAATGGCAACATTACAGTAAAAAGTCAGGAAGAGGCTGGTACAATCTTTACGGTAACTTTTCATGCGTAGAAAATTTATTGTTATCGGGGTAATAATTCTGGTTTTGGCCGGAGCGGTTTTTCTTAAATTATCCGGCGGTAGCTCTAAAAAAATAATTTATCAAACGGTTAAACCGGAACGGGGTTCTTTGATTGTCAGCGTTTCCGCTACGGGCTCCGTTTCCACCGCTAATTCTGCCGAAGTAACAACCGAAGCCTCGGGAGTAATCGACAAAATTCTGGTGGAAAACGGACAAAAAGTTACCGCCGGCCAACCGATTGCCGTTTTAACTTTAGACATTGAAGGCCAACAGCGTTATTCCCAAGCCTTAAGTAATTACCAAAGCGCCCAAAACAGTCTCTATTCTTTACAGTCAGCGATGCTTGCCAAATGGGATAGTTATATGAAATTGGCCCAATCAGGAACTTATCAAAATTCCGACGGATCCCCAAAAACCGATTTTCGACAATTACCGGCTTTTATGATAGCCCAGGATGATTGGCTTTCGGCCGAGGCGGCCTACAAAAACGCCCAAAACAACATTACCCAAAGCTATTTGTCGTACCTGCAGGCCTCACCAACAATTTACGCCCCGATCGCTGGAGTAATTACCGGTTTCGGGTTGCAAATTGGATCGGTTGTCACCGCTCAATCAAATTCCTCCGGCGGGTCAACGGCGCAAAAAATTGCCTCGGTTGTCACTGAAGCCACCCCAACGGTAACTGTGTCGCTGAGCGAGACAGATGTTCCCAGTGTCAGGGTCGGCAATCTTGTTACGGTTACTCTTGGAGCGTTTCCCGATAAAACATACACCGGCAAGGTCATCAGCGTTGACACTGTCGGCTCTGTCAGCTCAAACGTCACAACCTATCCGGCGGTCATTAAACTCGACGTGACATCGCCGGAGATCTTAACAAATATGTCCGCAACCGCCAATATTATTACCGCTTCCAAAAACGACGTCCTGACAATTCCGGTTTCGGCATTGACTAATAACACGGTTCAGGTTTTAAAAAATGGCAAACCAGAAACCGTGACTATTGAAGTTGGTCTTGAATCCTCAACAGAAGCAGAAATTCTTGCCGGCTTAACTGAAGATGATGAAGTAATTACGGGATCGAGCAATCCGACGGCGGCTCCAAAACAAACTACTTCCGTTTTTGGCGGATTCGGGGGCGGCGGGGTTAGATTCCAAATGAGATGACATGACTTCGCTTATCAAAATAATTAATATCTCCAAAATTTATGGGACGAGCCCGGTTAAAACAATCGCTCTGTCCGACATTTCTTTTGAAATTAACCGGGGGGAATTCGTGGCGATTATGGGACCCTCCGGATCGGGAAAATCGACATTAATGCATATCCTCGGAGCATTGGACAAACCCAGTTCCGGCAAATATATTTTGGACGGGGAAAACGTTGAAAATTTAACAGATGATGAGCTTGCCAACATCAGGAATCGCAAAATCGGCTTTGTTTTTCAATCATACAACTTACTGCCGCGGGCAACCGCTTTAAAAAACGTGATGTTGCCCATGGTTTACGCCGGTCTCCCCAAAGAAGACCGGGAATTAACGGCGAAAAAATATCTAAAGATGGTTGGCCTTGAAGACCGGATGGATCATTTGTCCAATCAACTATCGGGCGGACAACAACAGCGGGTCGCCATCGCCCGGGCGCTGGTTTTAAACCCCGCGTTAATTCTTGCCGACGAGCCCACGGGAAATATTGCTTCAAACCAAGCCAAGGAAATTATGAAAATCTTTAACAAATTGCACAGCGAGGGTCACACAATTGTTGTTATCACTCATGAAGAAGACATCGCCAAATATGCCCAAAGAATAATACATATTAAGGACGGAAAAGTAATTTAAAATTCATGGATTATTTTGAGCTAATAACCGAATCGTTACAAACAATGATGGTTAACAAAATGAGAACCGGACTGGCGGTCCTGGGAATTGTTATCGGTATTGGTTCGGTTATCGCTCTTGTTTCTTTGGGCCAGGCCTCCCAACAATCAATACAAAATCAAATTCGGTCTCTCGGGGCAAATTTACTGACGGTTCAACCCGGCGGGCAAAGATCGGGAGCGGTTCGGGGCGCGGCCGGCGGCGGAACAACTTTGACTAATGACGACGCAGCGGCAATTCTCGCCTCGGGAAAAGTCACGACGATAAAAAATGTCTCCCCGGAATTCTCCCGGCGGTCGCAGGTTATCGCCGGCGGCAAAAACACAAACACGCAAATTATTGGAGTAACTCCCGTTTACGCCGAGGTCCACAAAATAAACTTGTCTTCGGGGGTTTTTATCTCTCAAAGAGACGTTGACAATTTAAATAAAACTGCCGTCCTTGGACCACAGGCGGTCGCTGATTTATTCGGGGAAAATTTCGACCCGCTTGGTAAAACAATAAGAATTGGTAACCAAACATTTATCGTTATCGGAGTGACAACAGCTAAAGGCGGCTCGGGATTTATGAATCAGGATGATATTATTTTTGTTCCTCTATCAACGGCCCAAAAGCAATTATTTGGTTCAAATTATCTGACTTCCATCGCCCTCGAAGCCGCAAATTCTGAAGTAATGGTGGAAGCTCAAAATGAAGTCGGGTATTTATTGCTCGAAAGGCATCGCCTCTTTGACCCGTCATTGGCAGATTTTTCCATAATGTCCCAAGCGGATATTTTAAGCGCGGCCACATCAACAACCGGAACTTTTACCGCGCTACTGTCCGGAATCGCCGCTATTTCTCTTTTAGTCGGGGGAATTGGAATTATGAATATCATGCTCGTCACGGTTACCGAAAGGACTCGAGAAATCGGGTTAAGAAAAGCTCTTGGCGCCAAGAAAAAAATAATTATTTATCAATTTTTGACCGAAAGCCTCATTTTGACATTTTCCGGAGGTGTTGTTGGCATCATCGTCGGCATTATTACTTCATATATAATTGCCAACCTAACAAGTTCCCTGTTTGTGGTTTCGCTCCCATCAGTTCTGCTTGCCTTTGCGGTCTCCGCGGGAATCGGCATTGTTTTTGGCTGGTATCCGGCCCACAAGGCTTCGCAGATGCAACCGATAGAAGCGTTAAGGTATGAATAAAATTCAGTAACAATTCAGTAAAACTGTGTAGTATAACAAAAGAGAGTAGGTGAAAATATGAAAAACACAAATTTAATAATAATTGCCGTTTTAACGCTAATTATTGGCGCCGGGACTGGTTTTTTTGGCGGGATGAAATATCAGGAAAATCAAAGGCCCGCTTTTGTCAACCGCCAATTAATGGTAAACCAAAGTAATAATGGCAACCGGATGATGGGAAACGGTTTCCGACCGGTGGCCGGAGAAATAATTGCCGTCGGTGACAACACCATTACTGTAAAATTAAACAATGGCAGTTCAAAAATTGTCATGTTGTCGCCAACGACAGCCATTAATAAGGCCGCCACAGCCAGTGCGGCCGATTTAATAACCGGGGCGACAGTTGCGGTTTTTGGTCAAACAAACGCCGATGGATCAGTCGCCGCCCAAAGCGTGCAAATCAATCCGGAGTTTAAGGGGCAAACCCGCTAACCATTTCCGCAGCCGGTCAAAACTCTCCCCCGCCCCAAGCGGGGGTTTTGGTTTTATTTTTTCTGGAAGAATTTTAAATAAACAAGAGGGAGAATTCCGAGAGAATTGACAATCAACAACGCAATAAACCAGTTGCGTTGTTTGTTTTGCGCCGCCTGCCACAAAGCAACCCCCCTCATCACAACATCAAAAATTGCTAAAGGGATTAGAACCAAACTCAAATTTGCAATTATGTTTTCCATATTCATTTAGTATACGCCAATTCTTCTTTTTGTTTTTTAGTTAATTGTTTAATAGCATATTCTCGTTTCATGGCTTCACTTCTGGACATAAACTTTTCCGTGTAAACTAATTTAAAATCCGCAAAGGCGTTCATATATTTTGAACCCTTAGAAGATTTTGCTTTATGTTCCAAAAGTCTTTTTTCTAAATTATTTGTCTGCCCAACATATAACGTGCTTTTCGAAGTCCGAAGAATGTAAACTAAATAATCCATCTAAAGATTTTAACTATGGCGAATCTGCCATAATTAAATTAGCCCTTTGTTATGCTCCGGCGCTTCGATTCGAACGAAGATACTTGGATTCAGAGTCCAAGGTACTACCGTTATACGACGCCGGAATACGTTATAATTATACCCCAATGACCTTTAGAGATAAAGTCTATGACGTGGTCACGAAGATCCCCAAAGGGTCGGTGATGAGCTATAAAGAAGTGGCAACCGCCGCGGGGAAGCCAAAAGCGGCACGAGCGGTGGGCTATTTTATGAAAACCAATCCGTTTGCCCCCCGCGTCCCCTGCCACCGGGTAATCAAGTCTGACGGATCCGTTGGCGGTTATTCCGGAACCGGAGGATCAAAAGGGAAACTAAAACTGCTTCTTAGCGAAGGGTGGCTTCCTTTTCCACAAGATTTCCGTCAAAAATAAGTTTATTTTCGGCAACGTAGGCCCTTTTAGCGAAAAACCCTTTCTTGTTTAGATGTTTATTTATAAAACTGATAATTAGCGATTTTTTGTTTTTAACTTTTGAAAGATCTGACAACATGTCAGAATCGGCAGCGTAGGCCGGCCTTATAAAAGATAACAGCTGGCCAACCGGTAATGGCAGACCATTTACTTCCAGAGCTTTGGGATCAAAAAGGGCCACTTGATTATTTTCCACCGAAGCCACAATTTTTAAATAAAAACTGGGATTGGCCGGCAGAAATTTTATAATAAAATCAGCTGCTTCTTGTGGAACGCCAATAAAGGTTAAATAGCCGGGAAGCCTATCCTTTATCAGGGTACCGGAAATTTCTCCGGAACCATCACCGTTAAGTTTTACTTGAACATTAGCATAGGGCCAAAATCGCCACGGACGGTTATTCATAAGAGCCGTTACTTCCGCCGAGGAAAATTCTGCCGTTACCTCGCGAGTACCAAACCGCTGGATACTTTCCGTCACCGGCGTAGTCTCCGGTAAGGCTTCATATTCAATTTTACTTTTAGCCCGCGCCGATGTCCTGTCATCTTCGGTGTAACGAATTCCCAAATCTTTTGGCTTGCCGGCAAACAAAATAAAATAGCCACCGACCCCGGCAATCAAAATTATTAATATAACCAGCCCCACAAATATCTTCTTCATTACTTCTTCTTGTCCAACCGGTCAAGCTTTAGTAATTTTACCCCATAATAGACGACCAAGGCAACGACTAAAAAGTCAATCACCGTCGCCACAAAACTGCCAAACATAACTTTGGCCGAGCCAATTATTAAATATGCATCATTAAGATTCCCCGCCGCCCCTAAAACTAGGCCTAAAAATGGATTAATGATATCAGCTACTAACGAGGCAACCAGTTTTGAAACAGCCCCGCCTAAAATAAAACCCACAGCCAGTCCTACCACGCCCTGTTCCCTTATAAAATCTACAAATCCTCTCATTGTTCTCACCTCCGATCTAAAAATAATTAGACACTTTACAAGGACTTAAATTTTACAAGAAAGTCTGTGTGTCAAAGATCGCCTTTATTTTGTCGTTGAAAGTTTCTTCCATCATTTTATAAACTTCGGCATCTGACTCGTCATCACTATCGTAATGTGCTTTCCACTGGTTTTCAAGTAATATCTGTTAAAATATAGTGGTGTTGATCTTTATCCTTTTAGCAGTTTTTGCCGCCAGCATTCTATCCCTCGCCGGGGGCGTGCTGTTGTTGACTAAGCATAAAGGAGAATTTGATCATGAGAGAACTCAGGTGATAATCGCTTTTGCCGCCGGAGCTCTTTTGGCCACCGCCTTTTTTGATTTGATCCCCGAAGCCATCACCGAAATGGCAAGCGTTCGGGTATTTTCTTTATGGTTCTTTGCCGGAGTTTTAGCCTTGTTTCTGTTGGAAAAAACCCTGCTCTGGTACCACCATCATCACGAACCCCATAATAAAGTGAGACCCGCTGTTTGGTTAATCACAATTGGGGATTCGGTTCACAATTTTTTGGACGGAGTGGCTATTGCCGCGGCATTTATAGCCAGCCCGGCTCTTGGAATGACGACCTCTTTAGCGGTTTTTCTGCACGAAATTCCCCATGAACTGGTTGATTTCGGAATTCTGCTTTCTCACGGTGCCTCCAAGCGGCAAACTTTACTTCTAAATATTCTCTCCGCCTGTTTCGCGCTATTGGGAGCGGTTTTTACCTATTCCCTAAATACTAGATTCCAGATACTAAATACTGGTTTATTGGCCTTCGCTGCCGGTAATTTTCTCTACATTACCCTTGCCGATCTTACTCCGGAGCTAAACGCCTGTTGCCCGGACAAAAACAAAACCGCCAAACAGTTGTTCTTTTTTGGTTTGGGGATTATTTTGATCGGACTAATTTCGTCAAAGTAATAATTCGCATCAAGTGGCCTTCGGCGTCTTCAATCTCGGTGGCCGCCGTTAAGCGTTGGTAATCGCCAAGGTAGCCCGATAACATCTGTTGGGCTTCTTTAAGTTCCTGCGACAGGTCTTTTATCTTCTGGGACAAAGCCAAGGCTTGGGGATTTTTTAATAATTCCGCCTTGATCTGTTTCTTCTCTTTAGCCGCGGACTTGACTTTCTCGTTGACTTCCATGTACCGTGCATCGTTAGCGAACGTGTCCTCCAAGACCTCCTTATTCTCCAGCAGTTCATTTTTTAACCGAGCCGCCGCCCCCATATAAGTCTGCACCAAATTCGTAATGGTCACAATTTCTTCTGCCTGATTTTTGATATCTTCTTCCTGTGGATCCATGTTATTGGATAACCTTATTATCCTTAACCTCGATTTTTATTGGCCGTAAAAGTTGGACGCCGAGAGTGGCAAGTTTGAAACCGATGTTGGCAAAAAAGCCCAGCAAAATTAAATGCAAAAAGAAATTGGTTGATTGAGACAGATCCTGGCCGGAAAACAATTCCTGTTTGGTTTGTCCCAAATCAATAGACATTGGAGAGAAATTAAAAAACTGCACGGGATCAAGGACCCCCGAAAAAATCCCGTACCCGTTTAGCAGGGCAAGAATAATAATTCCCACGCCAATTATTAATAACAAATAGCCGGTAATTTTTTCGCTCATTTTTCTAACAGCGCTTCTTTTAAGACCTCGTCGACCGACTCGGCAAAAATAAACTGTAGATCCTTTGTAACATATTCGGGGATTTCTTCCAAGTCCTTCTTATTATGTTTTGGCAGAATTATTTTTTTAATCCCGGCCAGATGAGCTCCGACAATTTTTTCCTTGACTCCTCCGATCTCCAAAACCCGGCCGCGCAAAGTCACTTCCCCAGTCATTCCCACAAACCGGTTAACCGGCCTCTTAGTTAAAGCCGAGGCCAAAGCAGCCGTTATGGCTACCCCCGCCGATGGGCCGTCTTTTGGCCGCGCTCCTTCGGGGACATGAATATGAACATCAATTTTTTGAAATATCTTGGCGTCAAGACCAAGGTCCTTGTGGTGCGACCGAATATAGGACAAAGCTGCCCGGGCCGACTCCTGCATTACTTCGCCCAAATGGCCGGTCAAAGTTAATGTTCCCTTGCCTGGCATGATAGCTACTTCAATTAACAAAATCCCTCCGCCCGCCTGACTCCAAAATAACCCCGTGGCCAACCCGACCTCATCTTTGCGTTCAGCAACGGTTGAGGTAAATTTAAAGGCTCCGAGGTAACTCGGTAAATCACTTTCAGAAATGGTAATATCCCCCGTTATTTTTCCTTGAGTAATTTTTTTGGCGATTTTACGCATTATCCTGGCGCATTCCCGCTCTAAATTTCTTACCCCCGCTTCGTAAGTATAGCGGGTAATAATAACCCGCAAGGCGGCATCGTCAAGAGTGATCATCTTACCCTTCAGGCCGTTTATCTCTTTTTGTTTGGGCCACAAATATTTTTTGGCAATTTGAAACTTTTCTTCCAACGTGTAACCGGGAAACTCAATCACTTCCAAACGGTCAAGCAAGGCCGAAGGAATGGTATCCAATAAATTAGCGGTGGTAATAAACATGACCCGAGACAGATCAAAGGGAACATCCAAATAATGATCCGTGAACTCAACGTTTTGTTCCGGATCAAGAGCCTCCAGAAGCGCGGCGGAGGGATCGCCGCGAAAATCCGCCCCCAGTTTGTCCACTTCATCAAGCATAAACACAGGATTTTTTGTCCCCGCCTCTTTCATTCCCTGGATAATCCGGCCGGGAAGGGCTCCGACGTATGTTCTTCTGTGGCCCCGGATTTCTGCTTCATCACGGACTCCGCCTAACGACACCCGAACAAACTCTCTACCCAAGGCCTTAGCAATGGACTTGCCAATCGAGGTTTTTCCTACCCCCGGCGGCCCGACAAAACACAAAATCGTCGGCATGGTCAGTTTTTTCTTGGCCAATTTCGCTCCCGGTAAAGTCGTCTTGGCGGACGATTCCTCAGCCGGGAGATCTTCTTCGCTTTCGGAATTTTCATGCTGAAGCTTTAGTACAGCCAAATGCTCCACTACCCGTTCCTTGACTTTTTCCAGACCAAAATGATCTTCATTAAGAATTTCTTCAGCCCGTTTAATGTCGGCGTTATTAGGCGAAACTTTGATCCAGGGCATGTCCAATATCCACTCCAGCCAATTGCGCACCCATCCCTTCTCCGGATTCATGTTGCTCATTTTTTCAAATTTCTTAATCTCCTTTTCCACTTTTTTAACGACGCCTGCCGGAGCCTGGGAATTAGCCAGCTTCTCTTTGAATTCTTTAACTTCTGATTTTTCGTCATCTTCCTCTCCCAACTCTTCCTCAATGGCCCTTTTCTTCTCCATTAAAAGGTGTTCCTTGGCGTTTTTATCCAGTTGCTGCTGCATTCTCATGGCTAAACTTTTCTCCACTTCGGAATTCTTTATTTCTTTAGTGAGGGAATCGATAATTAAATTTAGCCGGGGCTTAAGACTTGACTCTTCAAGGATTCGCTGTTTGACGTCGCCTTTTTCCGCCAACATCGGGGCGACAAGGTCGATTAGCTCGTTGGGGGTAATTCCGGACATTACCCGCATGACAATCAAAAAGTCGAAGGGCTTGCCGATCCGCAGGGCAGTCGAAAGTAAATTCACGATATGGTTGCCAAGAAGAATGTCTTCGTCTGTCGCCTTGATCTCCTCATTAAAAGGGACGACGGTCGCAATTTGAAAATGATCAAAGCTTTGGTAAGCCTCGACTCTGGCCCGGTAAAGGGCCGAAATCAAAACTGAAACCTCGCCGTTTTCTTCAAACAAAACGTGCTTTATTTGGCAAACCACCCCAACTTTGTGCAAGTCTTCAGGCGTGGGGTCAACCGCTTGGAGATTTTTTTGAAAAACCACAAAAATGAGCTTTTCCGATTCGAAGGCCGCTTTAATGGCAGCCACAGCTTTCGGCCGGCCAAAATACAGCACCGTTTCCATTCGGGGAAACATAGGCATATCCCGTAAAGGGCACACCGGAATAATTTTTGTTTCCATATTAATAATTAACTAAACTAACAGTACGTCCTAGCACTCTATCACCCCATTTGCTAACTGTCAAGCCCAAACTAACATCTTGATTTTACACCATTATTACTTATAATAAAACTGTGGCAAACAAGAAAAAAACGGCAATTATTACCGGGATCACCGGGCAAGACGGTGCTTATCTTTCTGAGTTTCTTTTGAAAAAAAATTACCAAGTTATTGGGCTTTACCGCCGAAGCTCTCATGACCTACCAAACAATATTACTCACCTCCTAACCAGTATAAAACTTGTTAAGGGAGATTTGACCGATCCCGTATCTCTTGTTGAGGCAATAAAGAATAATCAACCGGACGAAATTTATAATCTTGGAGCTCAATCGCATGTTGCCGAATCCTGGCGTACCACCAGTCAGACATTGGAAGTCACTGGACATGGGCCGTTGCGGCTTTTTGACGCTGTAAGACAAGTCGGTATTCCATGTAAAATCTATCAGGCTTCATCTTCGGAAATGTATGGGAAACCTGTGGAAATTCCCCAATCAGAAACCACTCCCTTCTACCCAGCGAATCCCTATGCTTCGTTTAAATTATTGGCCCACAATCTAGCACGTATTTATCGTGACAGTTACAAGATGTATATTGCCTGCGGTATTTTATTTAACCATGAAAGTCCGCGGCGGGGTATGGGTTTTGTCACTCAAAAGGTG
>CAYSID010000001.1:0-58566 GCA_964431075.1 uncultured Gammaproteobacteria bacterium | reverse complement strand
ATTGGGCGGCAGAGAAAGTGAGAGATTTGCTTAAAAAGTTGTGAAGCCGCCGGCGGGGGATCAGGTGTTGCAGACCCAATTGAGAAAGAGATTATTGAAGAATGGATAAAAATATAAAGTTAATTTCCACGTTCCGCAGATTCCCCAATTGTTTTTGGACGTCGTAAGTTAGGTTTTATTATTCCCCATCGACTCCGTGGTTTTCCTCCTCTTAGCCACTTTCTTTGTTCAGCTTCGACCATTTCTCGGGTTGCATCATTTCCTTCATCGACTGCCTGTTCCGGGATTCCGCTCGTTACTACAATATGTTCACTACCCACGTTTTTCAAAGCCCACCCGAGAACTTCTTTTCCGACCGAAGTGTAATGTTCCACATCATCCCGCACTTTCCGTTTTTCGTATCCTTTTTCCATTCGAGTTTATACCTTCATATTACTTCTTCTTCTTCTTCTTGTCAATACTTCCTAAAAGAAATACTCTTATTGAGTGGAAATTAAAATTGTAAAAATTACTGAAAAAAATTATCCCGAGAGTTTAAAAAATATTTTTGATCCGCCGGAAAAACTTTATTATCTTGGGGATTTTAGGGTGTTTAGTGCGATTGGGGTGGTTGGGACTAGAAATATGACCGAGCGGGGGAGGAGTAACACGGAAAAAATTGTCAGGGAATTGATTAAGGAAAATTACACGATTGTTTCGGGGATGGCTTTAGGGGTTGATGCCGTCGCTCATTGGACGGCAATAAATAATGGCGGGCGAACCATTGCCGTTTTGGGAGCTGGCGTTGACATTATTTATCCCCCGCAAAATCGCGAGCTTTATTTTAAAATAATCGAATCCGGCGGGGCCATTGTTTCGGAAATTCCCCCCGGCCGCTTCGTGTCGAGACAAGCTTTCCCTGCTAGAAACAGAATAATTTCCGGCCTGTCAGAATCAATAATTGTTGTTGAGGCCCAACTTAAATCCGGGGCTTTAGTTACCGCCCGCATGGCATTGGATCAGGGCAAAGATGTCTTCGCCGTCCCCGGCTCGCCGGGTTGTGACTATTTACTTGACAACGGGGCTGGTATACTATCGGGAATAAATTTATGAATTTAATAATTGTTGAATCGCCGACGAAAGCCAAAACGCTGACAAGATTTCTGGGCAGCGATTATAAAATTATGGCCTCGATGGGGCATATCCGCGATTTGCCGAAAAGCAAAATAGGGATCGACACCGAGCATGATTTTACGCCTGATTATGTCGTTGATGATAAAAAGCTATCCTTAGTTGAAAGTTTACAAAACGAAGCCAAGAAGGCAAAACTGGTGATTTTAGCAACGGATCCTGATAGAGAGGGCGAGGCGATTTCCTGGCATATTTCTTCTTTATTTAAGGCTAAATTTCAAAGAATAACTTTTCATGAAATTACAGAAAATGCTATCAAAGAGGCGTTACAACACCCTGGGGAAATTAATATGGCGCTGGTTGATGCTCAACAAGCCAGAAGAATCTTAGACCGGTTGGTAGGATATAAATTATCACCAATTTTATGGCGCAAAGTCCGCCGGGGATTGTCGGCCGGCCGGGTTCAGAGCGTCGCCGTGCGTTTAATTGTCGAACGAGAAATGGAAGTAAAAGCCTTTAAACCGCAAGAATATTGGGAACTTGAGGCGAAATTCATGGTTAATGGTTGGCAGTTCACAGCAAAATTAATTAAACAAGAAATTAAAGATAAAGAAGAAGCAGACAAACTGATTGAAAGTTTAAAAGTTTCAGAGTTTAAGATTGAAGAAGTCACAAAAAAAGAGGTTAGACGAAATCCATATCCGCCGTTTACCACGTCCACGTTACAGCAGGCTGCAAGTAATCTGTTTGGGTGGACCGCCAAACGAACGATGCAGATCGCCCAAAATTTATATGAGGAGGGGTTAATAACTTATCACCGGACGGACTCGACGAATCTTGCAACAGACGCCGTAGACGCTGTAAGACAGTTTATTGCCGGACAATACGGACAAAATTACATTCCTGAAAAGGCTAATTTTTATAAAACTAAATCTAAAGTTGCCCAAGAGGCCCACGAAGCAATCCGACCAACCATTTTAACCAAAATTGATTTGGATCGGGACCAAAAAAGACTATTTGAATTAGTCCGGAACCGCTTTATTGCCTGCCAAATGTCCGACGCTGTTTACGAACAGACGAGTGTTGACATAAAATCTAATGATTATTTATTTAGAGCAAATGGCTCGCGAGTGATTTTTGATGGTTGGCAGAAATTGTTTGATCGGGATAAAGCCGAGGAATTGCCGGAATTGACAAAAGACCAGGTTTTAAAATTATTAGAATTATTGCCGTCACAGCATTTTACCGAGCCGCCGCCAAGATACACGGAGGCATCTTTAATAAAAGCGTTGGAAGAATTCGGCATCGGCCGGCCGTCAACTTACGCCCCGATTATCTCAACTATTCAGGAACGCCAGTATGTCGAGAAGGAAGAAAAAAAACTTGTACCGACGGCTCTCGGCCTGGCCGCCAATGAATTTTTGATGACTAATTTTGCCAACATTTTGGATTATCAATTCACGGCTAAAATGGAGAATTCTTTAGACGAAATTGCCAATGGGGAAAAGGAGTGGGTGCCGGTGATTCGCGAATTTTACGGCCCCTTTGAAAACCAGTTGAAAACCGTCGGGGACACGGCGGAACGGGTAAAAATCGCGGCCGAAGTTTCCGGGGAAAAATGTCCCAAATGTGGCGCAGACATGGTTATTCGCATCGGAAAATTCGGTAAATTTCTTGCCTGCTCCAAATTTCCGGATTGCAAAACCACAAAAACACTTGTTAATAAAATTAATATGCAATGTCCCAAATGCCAAACCGGCGAAGTAATTATTAAAAAAACCAAATCCCACAAAACCTTTTACGGGTGTAGTAATTATCCCAATTGCGATTTTGCGTCGTGGACAAAGCCAAAATGAAGTATATTTTTGTATCAGGTGGGGTTATATCCGGTTTAGGGAAAGGGATTGTCACTGCCTCGTTGTCTTTACTTCTTAAAAATCTTGGGTTAAAAGTCGCGCCGGTAAAAATTGACATGTATTTAAATATGGACGCCGGAACCTTGCGGCCGCAGGAACACGGCGAAACTTTTGTTTTGGCTGATGGCATGGAAACCGATCAGGATATGGGCAACTATGAACGGTTTTTGGGGGAGGATTTGCCGCGGCAAAATTATATAACCACCGGGCAAATTTACGGCGAGGTGCTGCGTAAAGAGCGGGCTTTTGAGTACGGTGGTGATACGGTTGAAGCCATTCCCCATGTAACGAATGAAATAATCACCCGTTTACAAAAAGCCGGAGAAAATATCGGTGCGGATGTTGTGGTTATCGAACTCGGCGGAACCGTCGGCGAATATCAAAACGGAATTTTTTTTGAAGCGGCCAGGATTTTAAAGCTGAAAAACTTTGCCGACGTTTTAAACGTTCATGTCACTTATTTGCCCTTTATCAAGACGGTAGGGGAGTTAAAAAGTAAACCGGCACAAACTTCAGTCCACATTCTCAACTCGATGGGTATCCAGCCGGACCTGATTGTGGCCCGATCAGATCGCCCGGTGGACAAAAAACGGGCGGATAAAATCGCCTTATTTTGCAACGTCTCCATTGACGATTTGATTTTGGACCCCGATTCTGCGAGTGTTTACGAAGTCCCGATTGTTTTGGACGATCAGGGCATGGCGGAAAAAGTTTGCCATAAACTGAGATTGGTCCCAAAAACTAAAAATCAGGTGATGCCGAAATGGCGCCGGATGGTCAAAAATTATTCCCGGCAGGGTAAGACGGTGACTGTGGGCGTGGCGGCAAAATATTTTAAATCCGGCGATTATAACCTTGCCGACTCATACGTTTCGGTTTTGGAGGCGTTAAAACACGCCGGAGCTTATTTAAATTTAAAAGTTGATGTTGAATGGATTGATAGCGAAAATGAAATTAATTTAAAAAATATTGATGGACTTATCGTTCCTCAAGGATGGGGGAGCCGGGGGGTGGAGGGAAAAATAAAAGCGGTGCAGTTTGCCCGGGAAAATAAAATTCCTTATTTGGGCTTGTGTTTTGGTATGCAGATGGCGGTCATCGAATTTGCCCGTAATGTTTGTCATTTAAAGAACGCCAATTCCGAAGAAGTTGATCCGAAGACAAAATATCCCGTGATTCATGTTATGAAAAACCAGAAAAAATATCTGGAAAAACGTCAATATGGGGGAACAATACGCCTTGGCCAATGGCCCGCCGTCCTTAATAAAAAGTCAAAATTATTTGACATTTATAAACAAGAAAAAGTTTTAGAACGCCATCGGCATCGCTATGAGTTAAATAATAAATATAAAAAATTATTAGAAAAAAATGGGTTAAAAATTGCCGCCACATCTCCTGATGGAAAATTAGTTGAAGCCATCGAAATTTTTGATCATCCCTTTTTTATCGCCACCCAATATCATCCTGAACTTCAATCCCGTCCTTTAACCCCGCACCCGTTGTTTATTGGCTTTTTAGAGGCGTGTTTAAAATATGAAAATCAAAATAAAAAGGTTTGACCAAGGTTTGCCGATACCGGAATACAAAACCGCCGGATCGGTTGCCTTTGATCTGTACGTCAGAAATGCCGAAGTAATTAAACCAAAAGAGGTTAAATTAGTTCCCACAGGAATCGGGATTAAAATCCCCAAAGGCCACTTTTTATGGATCGCCCCCCGAAGTTCCACGACATCAAAATATAATTTAATTATTTCCGCCGGAGTTGTTGATCAGGATTATTGCGGGGAAGAGGACGAACTTCGGGTTCAGGTTGTTAATATTGGAACCAAAACAGTCCATCTCGAGCGGGGATGGCGCATCGCGCAAGGAATTTTAGTTAAAATTTCTCAAGCAAAATTTTTAGAGGTAGAAAAAATGGAAATAATTTCCAGAGGCGGCTTCGGGACAACAGGACAATAGCACAAAATGAAAAAAGTAATTGGATTAATTATAATTAAAAATGGTCAAATGCTGTTAACCCTTAGCAATAATGGTGTTTGGACTCCGTTGGGGGAAAATTGGAAGATGGGGAAACGCATCAAGAATGTACAGAGAGAGGCGTTAGAAGAAATGAATTCTCGAATTAGTTTCTGAGAACTATTTATAAAATTTGAAATAAAAACACCAACGAGCGGAAAGAGAATGTTGTGTTGTTGCTATGAAGCCGAACTGTTAGATCGACCAATACCAGGCCATGAAATTGAAAAAATCATGTGGAGTGAAAGCCCAGAAGATTTAAAATTGTCCGATGGGACGAGGTTTATAGTAGAACAATTAAGGTTGGCAAAGAAACTATAAATTTACTAATCTCTCCAAAAACACTTTTTGCGCGGGGAGGATTTTTAACATCGCTTCGTCAATTGGAAAAAATTGCCCGCGATCATTTTCCGGCCAGCCCTGCCTGCCGGCAGGCAGCCTTGTGGAGATTTTATTACTTTTAAAAACAAAGTCTTTGGGTAGATCGCTTTCGAAAGCGAAACAATAGACCTTTTTGTTGTTATACTCAACAAATCCAAGATCTCTAAAAATTGAATTCGCAAGAGGTCCTCTTTCGAAGCTGGTTTCTTCACAAAACTCCCGTATTGCACATACCAATATATTTTCGTCAGGTTCAATAAGCCCTTTCGGAATATGCCAAGCACCGTTGTCTTTATTTTTCCAAAACGGTCCGCCAAAATGCACAAGAAAAACCTGGGCCGTCACCTTGCCCGCCGCTGGAACTTTTTGATACATAAGCAGCCCCGCCGAGACTTTCATGCTTTTAAATATAGCATAACAAATCTTTAGCACGTGCTTATTATTAGTAATAATTAACCAAAATTACGCACGTGCGGATTATTGGTTAGAATAGAGGTTTTTAGCTTGTTGTAACAGGGCTTTTACTTCATCAATTCCTGTTTGCCAAAAGTTCGGATCACCGATATCAATTCCCAGTTTGGCGAAAATGTTTTTGGGAGATTCTGAAAGACCGGCCCCTAAAAATTCTTTGACATTGGAAATAAATTTTGGATCATTTCTTATTTTGTCTTGTAAATTTTTGGAAATTAAAAGGCCGCCGGCGTAGGAGTAGACATAAAAATAGTAGCGGATGTGAGACCAGTAGACCCACCAATTTAAAGCCCCCTTGTCAACTTCTACCGCCGCGCCGCAATAGGATTTCATGTGTTTAACAAATAGTTTGTTAATTTCATCTTTTGATAAATAACCTTTTTCTCTAAAAGTCTTATGCAGTTCAGTCTCAAAATTATAAAGAGCTACTTGTCTAAAAATGGTGGAGATATCATCATCGAGTTTTTCCATAAGAATAGAAAGTTTTGCTTTTGACGATGCTGTTTTTAAAATCTCCTGAATAATAAAGTCCTCGAAGAAGGTTGACGCCACTTCCGCTGTTGATATTGGGGTCCCAAAGTTTAAAGCGTTTTGCTTTTCGCGAATTAATTCATTATTTATGGCATGCCCCATTTCGTGAGCAAGAGTAGTAATATCGCGAAGCTTACCGGTAAAATTTTGAAATAAAAATGTCGGTTGGGAAACCAAATTATGCCAGCAGGCGGCGCCGGAAACTTTGCCTTTCTTCGGCAAAAAATCTATTTGCCCACATTTTAATAATTTTAAAAATATTTCTTGAAATTCTGGATCAATTTTGCCAAAAGTTTTAGTTATTAAATTCGTTGTTTCTTCAAGAGTAAATTTTTTATTAAATTTGCCAACCGGCATGTTGCGTTCATAATAATTCAGTTTTTTAATGCCTAAAATTTTGGTTTTTAGTTTGTAATAATTATGAGAAATATTAAAATTTGCGGAAACGGTTTTAACTAAGGTATCGACGATTTCGGATTCAATATCATCAGTCAAATGTCTTGATTTATCCGGCCGATCATAGCGCCTAAGATCATCGTTAGTCTTTTTATCTTGTAGAATCGCATTTAATTCATGCTCGGCGACATCGGAATATTTTTCCATAATTTTAGTAAATTTCTTTGCCGCGGCGACACGAATTTTTTTGTTTTTGTCTGTCATCTGCGATTGCAAAACGGAAATATTTTCCCGGGATAAAAATTTTTCAGTCATTTCGACCCAGAAATCGTAAGCGGGAAGGGATTTTAAATTCATGATTTTTTCTTCTTTATCCGATAGCAAATGAGGTTTTTGCCGAACGATTTTTCCCAGAAAATGGGAATATTTATCGAATTGGTCATATTTGTCAAATTTGATATTTGCTAAAGATAATTCAAAAAATTGCGTAATGTTTTGAACCTCTATGGCCAGTTCCGAAACTTTATTTACCTTGGCTTTTAAAAAGGGGTTAATTTGATCGAGAGTGTTTGCTAATTTTAAGTAATAATAGGGGTTGCCGCCGTTGGCATAAAGTTTGCAAAACTCGCAATAATCGTCAAGGGCTTCTTTTAAAATGACTGGGTCAGAAAGATAGTCCATTCGGCCCCGCCACTTCGCCGCAAACTCTCTGGCCTTTTCCAAAACCACCTTTTTATCCTCTTCGATCTTCGGATCATTAATTGATTTATAAAACTGTGTCAAATCCCACTTCGTTTGCATCTTTAAATTATAAATTAAAACTGGTAATTTAGAAAGATAATAAGCATGAGAAAAGGATTTTATCTTGTTTTTGAAGGGATCGTCGGTTGCGGAAAGACTACACAGAGCAAAATACTTTTTGAAAAACTCAAACAAGAATTTCCCAAAAAGGAAATTGTCTGGACAAAAGAACCGGGGGGAACAGAGATTGCCCAGGAAATAAGAAAAGTTGTCCAAGTGACCCCCTTCGATGAAGAAATGGAACCGATTTGCGAACAGTATCTTTACGCGGCGTCAAGAGCACAGACCTTAAGAAAAATAGTTGCTCCGGTTTTAAAACGCGGGGGAATTATGATTTCGGACAGATCGTTTTTCACAAGTATGGCCTACCAAGGGTTCGGTCGAGGTCTAGGCCTTGATTTAGTGTTAAAAATAAATGAATCAGCAATCGATAATCTTTGGCCTGACATGGTTCTTTTTATCGATACAAAAATTGATACTGCGTTAAGAAGAGCCAAAGACCAAGCAGGAGACAAGTTCGAGAGTTTTAAAAAACCATTTTTTATTAAGGTAAGAAACGGGTACTTAGAAGTGGCTGAAAAATATAAAAAAATTGTTAGAGTTGTAGACGGTGATGGTTCGGTTGACGAGGTGTCTGAAAGGGTGTATAAAATTATAAGTGAAGAACTTTGTTGTAATTATTTTAATTGTCCTCATGATGCCGGCGACGGTTAAAGCGGTTATGATTGACACAACGCCAACGATGGTGACCGGTCAATCGGCCATTGCTCCAATGCCGCCGGATTATATTGCGCCACAACAAATTCCGAATATTTTCGGGCAGGATCACTATTATTCCGTTTCGTTTCGCGGCAACGGGGAAGCGGTTGTTTCCCTTAAAGCAATTTTGACCAATAACTCTGAGACCCCAATTTCCAAGATTGATTTACGGGTTCCAAAAATAAATCCCACCGATATTTTTGCGTATCAAGTTGTAAAAGAAAAGTATTGTATTGGGGGAGTAAGGGAAATCGGGGTATTAGGGGATGTGGGGGAAATAAAAAACTGCATACAATTTCAGGAGCCGGATTATTATCAAATGTGGGGGCAGGCGAAATACCAAAAAGCCACCTCGGTTTATGAAGGAGACACCCTAAGTGTTATGTTGCCCCAACCTATTAAGCCAGGAGGATCGGGTAGTTATTTACTTTATTTTCGCGGATTTGGTTTTGCCAGAAAGAATTTAATCGGCGGATTTGACTACACTTTTGAAACTTTAAAAGTCAATGACAAAATAAGAAATTTGACCGTTGGGATTAGCACGGATTCAGACCTGATATTGCGCGGGCAACGAAGCAATGTTAATTACAGATTTGAAATGGCGCCGATGATGGCGGATAAGGGGATGGCGGTTCCCAATGCTCAATTTGATAGTTTTTATCAGCAAATTGGTTGGGGGCAGATTAATAAAACCGCTTCCAATTTAATGCCTTTAGAATCTTATTCCACCACCGGTTCTTACGCCGATGCCAATTGGAAGAATTATTGGAAAGAATTGGTAATTGGACTAATTGGATTAATTGGTCTTATTGGAATTATTGGATTGATTGGAAAATTATTTGCCAAAAACAATTTTGTTTTGGCAGGAATGATCGGTTTTTCCGCTGCGGCGGTAATTTCAGGGTACACATTTTTATTATGGTTTTTAACACAAAATTCCTCGTATTCTTTAGGTTATAGGGAAATGGCATTTTCAAGATTTAATTTAATAACAGGAATTTTTTTGGCCATTATTTCTTTCGCCATATATGGATTACTGCTGTTTTTGCCCGGTATCGTTTTGGGAGTAAAACGTGGTTGGGCTGTCGGGCTAACGGCTTTTATTAGCACCATTGTGTTTTTATCTCTCTTTTTTACCATTTTTATTTTGGCTTTTGGCAATAGTCAGAACAATTATCCTGTTCCTATGGTAAAATCGATGGATGCAGGATCCGCTGTTCAAATTAATCCAGGACGAGTCCCGGCGACAGAGTGAGACAATAACTTTAATCCCTTCGGAAAATTATGTTTCCCCGGCAGTGGCAAAGGCAGCGGGGTCGTGTTTAGGAAATAAATATGCGGAGGGGTACCCTCAAAAAAGATATTACCAAGGAAATAAATTCGTTGATCAAGTTGAACAACTCGCAATCGACAGGGCGAAAAAATTGTTCGGGGTTAAGTTTGCCAATGTCCAACCTTATTCTGGTTCCCCGGCTAACACCGCCGTTTATTTTGCCCTGTTAAATCCGGGAGATAAGATTATGGGAATGGCTTTATCATCCGGCGGTCATTTAACCCACGGCCATCCCAAAATTACTTTTTCCGGAAAATTTTATAATTCCGTTCAATATACGGTTGAAGAAGACGGAAAGATAGATTTTGAGAAATTAGAAAAATTGGTTAAGTTGGAAAAGCCGCAGATTTTAGTGGCGGGGACAACTTCCTATCCGCGAGTTTTGGATTTTAAAAAGTTTAAAGAAATTGCCGACAGCGTTGGGGCTTATTTGTTGGCCGATATTTCTCACATTGCCGGATTGGTGGTTGCCGGAGTTCATCCTTCGCCGGTCGGGTATGCCGATGTAATCATGACTACCACTCACAAAACTTTACGCGGGCCGCGGGGGGCAATTCTTATGACCAATAATGAAGAAATTGCTAAAAAAATTGATAGGGCGGTGTTTCCGGGGCTTCAGGGCGGGCCGCATATGAACACGATCGCTGGAATAGCTATCGCATTGCAGGCAGCTCAAAATTCCAAATTTCAAAAATATGGGAAACAAATTGTTAAGAATGCAAAAGTTTTGTCCGAAGTTTTATTAAAAAATAATTTAGATCTGGTCTCCGGCGGCACAGATAATCATTTGATGGTTATTGACTTGCGAAAATTAAATTTATCCGGCAAGGAAATTGCAGAAAAATTAGAAGAAGCGGGGATTGTCACAAATAAAAATGCCGTGCCGAACGATCCCCAACCGCCGGCCATAACTTCGGGTATTCGGTTGGGAACTCCCGCCGTGACCACCCGCGGAATGAAGGAGCCGGAGATGAAAATAATTGGCAAAGCAATTGCCGAGGTGATTTTTGATCGCCTACCGATTTCAAAAATTAAAAAGGATGTTTTGGGGTTGTGTAAAAAGTTTCCAATATGATCATTGACGGCAAAAAAATTGCAAACGAAATTGTTGACGGTTTAAAGTTAAAAGTTCAAAGTTTAAAAAAAAGGCCAAACTTAGCGGTTGTTTTAGTGGGAGATGACCCGGCAAGCAAAATTTATGTTAGTTTAAAAGTCAAAAAAGCAAAAGAATTGGGAATTAAAGTTGAAATAGTTGAAAAAGTCGAAAATGTTGATAAATATGATGGAATTATCGTGCAATTACCGGGCGGTGAAGATTTGATAGAAAAAATTCCCTTGGACAAAGATGTTGATGGGTTGAGGGAAAATTCGCCGTTTTTGCCGGCAACAGTAAAGGCGGTCTTGAGGGTTGTAGGGGGTGTGAAGGGAGTATGGGTAGTAGTTGGCCAAGGACGGTTGGTTGGAAAACCATTATATGAGTTTTTAAAGTCTAAAGGTTATAAAGTTATAAAGTGTGATGAATTTACTAAAAATTTAAAAGAGCAAACTTTACAAGCTGATGTTTTAGTAACGGCGACGGGAGTACCGAATTTAATTCAAAAGGACATGGTTAAAAAAGGCGCCGTTCTAATTGATTGCGGATCACCGAAGCCGGAGATAAATAGCGAGGCATATGAAATTGCCGGCGCTTATACCCCCGTTCCCGGGGGCGTCGGTCCCGTTACCGTCGTTTGCCTACTTGAGAATTTAGTCCAAGCCGCGTACAATACGCTCCAATGAAAGACATTTCCCTTAAAGATTTACTGGAAGCGGGGTGTCATTTTGGGCACAAGACGGCGCGGTGGTACCCGAAAGCCGCAAAATATATCTTTACCGAGCGTGAGGGAAGCCACGTTATTGACCTTGCCCAAACTAAGGCCGGTTTGGAAGCGGCAGGCAAATATTTGTTTGAACTTGCTAAAACCGGTGGCTCGATTATTTTTGTTGGGGCCAAGAAACAAACAACAGAAGTCGTTGTTGAAGCGGCTAAAAAAGCCGGCGTTTATTACCTCGCTTTGCGGTGGCCCGGCGGTCTTTTGACCAACTTTTTGGTAATGAAGAGGAATCTTGACAGAATTAAGGATTTGGAATCAAAAATTTCAGACAGCACTTTTACCAAAAAAGAGAAACTGTTGGCCAAACGGAAAATGGACAAGATGCTGGTCCTTTATGGCGGACTGCAAGGATTAGAAAAAATTCCTGACGCTATCTTTCTGGTCGATGTCAAGAAGTTTGCCGGAGCGGTGCGGGAGGCTGTTTCCAATGGAGTTAAAATAATTGCTATTTGCGATACTAATATTGACCCGGATAAAGTTGATTTCCCTGTTCCGGCTAACGATGATGCCGTCGGGTCGGTCAAAATAATTGTGGATTATCTGGCAGAATGTTGGATTGAAGGGAAAAAATTACAGACGATTCCGGACAAGCCGGAATAACGCTATGGCAACGATTGATAATATTAAAAAACTTCGGGAGTTAACGGGGGCTGGAATCGCTGACTGTCGTGCGGTTTTGGAAGAAACGAAAGAAGATCTAGATAAGGCCGTGGAATTATTAAAGAGAAAGGGTTTGGAAAAAGCGGAGAAAAAAGCCGGCAGGGAAACCCATCAGGGGAAGGTCTTTTCCTATGTCCACGCTACCGGGAAAATCGGGGTTTTAGTATCGTTGCTTTGTGAAACAGATTTTGTGGCTAAAACGGATGATTTTAATAATTTGGGTAAAGAGATTTGTCTGCAAATCGTCTCAATGAAGCCGGAAACGGTTGACGATTTACTGAAACAAGAGTACATTAGAGATGGTTCCCAGACGATCGAAAACGTGGTTAAAAGCGCAGTTGGGAAACTTGGAGAAAATATTAGAATAAACGAATTTCAATGGATGAAATTATAAATACTGCCAAGGGAGAAATGCAAAGAGCCGTTGAGGAGGTACGGCAAGATCTCTCGACAATAAGAACCGGAAGAGCAAGTCCCCAGCTTTTAGAAAGTCTTCTAGTTGAAGCTTATGGCACCAAAATGCGGTTAGTGGAGCTGGCCTCCATAACTGCCCCAGACACCCAAACCTTAATTGTTGCTCCGTTTGACTTGACAAACACAGTGCCGATTTTAAAGGCAATTGAAGAGTTGAGAATGGGATTTTCCCCCGCGATTAGTGAAAATATTGTTCGAGTAACAATCCCCCCGCTGTCCCGGGAGCGGCGGGAGGAGTTTGTCAAACTGGTTCACACCAAATTGGAAGGCGGAAAAGTGATGGTAAGACAAATAAGGCATAAGTATATGGATAATATTAAAGATGCGGACAACGACGAGGACACTAAAAAACGGCTGGAAAAAGAACTGCAGGAAGTTACCGATAAAATAATTGCCGAAATTGATCTCCTTGGCGAACAAAAAGAAAAGGAACTTTTGACTGTTTAGCCACTTGACAGGTTAATATTTGGAGGAATACACTGGTGATATGTTGAGAGTTGCCGTTCTCTCCTTGATGATCCTAGGGCTTGGTTCGGCGGTGGTTTTGACCCAAAATGGAACCTCTTTCACCAACAAGGCGAGGACGGTCTCGGTAGTGCCTCCGGTTGATGACGGCAACGGGTGCCAGCCTTGTCCGCCGGGGCTAAATTGTCCGGACGGATTTTTTAATGGCGTAGAAGTTTGCCCGTTGCCGACGCTGGTTCCGGTGCCGGTTACTCCCGCGCCTTCTCCTGTTGCTTGTACATATAAACCTTGCTGTTTGATGTCCAACCCCCGATGTATGATGGCCGAACCGGCCGATGCTAACTGGTGTTTGGAAACCAGGGAGGAACTTCTGAAGCGATGTCCGACGATTTTGCCGCCGGCCAGTCCGGTGCCGTCGCCGATAACAGTAACCCCTCTTCCGAGACCGACACCCGGGGTGAAACTTCCCCCAGGTAACCGGTTTGGGAGGCCCGGGAGGCCAACCCCATTACCGACAGCCTTTCATACGCCCGTTCCTCTTCCTGAACCGCCGCCCGGTCCGGTGCCGGTTTGGGATCAGGTAATTAAATTTTTTCAAGGCTGGTTTAGATTTTAGCTGAAGTCGTTATTGACAGGAGTTTGACCTTTCCGGTAAACTGCTTTGCGAATGCCGATTTTAACCCTGATTACCTTCCTTTTAGTCTTGTCGGTTTTAGTTTTGGTGCATGAATTTGGGCATTTTATCATGGCTCGATTTGCCGGGGTTGGGGTTGAAGAATTTGCCCTCGGTTTGCCTTTTACCAAGCCTGTTTGGCAAAAAAAATTAAAAGATGGATTGTTGGTTTCTTTGTACCCGGTATTATTTGGGGGGTTTGTTAAATTATTAGGTGAAGAAGAACAGAGGGAAAAGGGTAAAGGGCAAAAGGTAAAGGGACATTATTTTTATGAGGTTGGCGTGGGGAAGCGGATTGGGGTGGTGGTGGCCGGGGCGACGATGAATGCCCTTCTGGCTTTTGCCGTTTTTTACTTATTTTTATTATTTTCCGGATTTAAAGTTCTCGTGCCAATTTTGGCGGAATACAAATTTATAAGTCCGGTGGATTCCAATCGGGCGGTGGTTGTCAGTTTTGTGGATAAGGATACCCCCGCGGAAACAGCGGGTTTAAAGGCGGGGGATGTAATTGTTTCCGCCGATGGAAAAAAATTTGAGAAGTTCACCCAGTTTCAGCTTTATACTAAATCAAAAGCGGGTCAGCCGATGCGGGTTGACATTTCTGACACCACTCTGTCTGACAGCCGCCAATTGACGGTTGTGCCGCGGGTTGATCCTCCCCAAAACCAAGGTCCTCTGGGAATTGCCATTGCCGAGGCGGCGATTCTTGACTATGGAGAGGATAAATTGGCTTCGGGATTAAAGTATGGCGCAGATATGTTTGCTTATAATTTTGTGGTTTTGCGCAGTTTTGTTGATACCGCTATTAAAACTAAAGATGCCGGTATTGTAACTGAAGGGGTGGCCGGACCAATCGGGATCGGCAATGCTATTGGAATTATTTTGCAAGCTGGAGGCAAACAGGCAATTTTAAATTTGTTAAATTTAATCGGACTGCTTGGACTGTCCTTGGCATTTATGAACATTTTTCCTTTTCCGGCGCTGGACGGCGGCCGGCTGGCGTTTTTATTACTGGAAGCCGCAACCGGCAAAAAAATTCCCCTGAAATGGGAAACCCGGGTTCATCAAGCGGGAATGGTAATTCTTCTTGGGGTGATGGTTTTAGTTTCCTACTTTGACGTCATGAAATTTCTCACCCCATTATGGCCGAAAAAATAATATAATTGAGTAATAAGGAAATGAAGCAAAGCCAGTTATTTCCCAAAACCAAAAAGGAGACGCCAAGGGAGGCAGTCGCCGTGAACCATCAACTTCTGGTCCGTGCTGGTTTTATTGATCAGCTCATGGCCGGGTCGTGGACCCTTTTGCCGCTCGGTTGGCGGGTGGTTAATAAAATTAACCAAATAATCCGTGAGGAAATGAATGCCACCGGCGCGCAAGAGGTTTTAATGCCCCTGATGCATCCCGATGAAATCTGGAAGGAAACCGGTAGATGGGAAAGCGCTAAAGAAATAATGTACCAGCTTAAAGACTCCCGCGAAAAAGATTTGGGACTGGCTTTTACTCATGAAGAAATCGTTTTAGACTTGGCGCGCAAACACTTGGAATCACATCTTGATTTGCCGGTAAAAATCTACCATTTTTCCACAAAATTCAGAAACGAACCTCGGGCAACCGGGGGGATTTTGCGGGGCCGGGAGTTTATGATGAAAGATCTCTACAGTTTGCATGCGACAGAAGAAGATTTTACAGATTATTACAATGCTGTAAAGCAGGCCTATATAAAAATTTTTGAGAGAATCGGTTTAAAGGCCATTGTGACTGAAGCCAGCGGGGGAGTGTTTACTACTAATCACACCCACGAATTTCAAGTCGAAGCCCCGTCGGGGGAAGACACTATTTATATCGATCCTCAAACAGGGTTAGGAATTAATAGAGAAATTTTTGAGGGGGATGAAAATAAATATAAGAAAGTCTCATCAATTGAAGTGGGTAATATTTTTGGTTTCGGGACTTATTACAGTGAAAAAATGGGGGTGGTATTTACCGACTCCGATGGGACGAGGAAACCGGTTTGGTTCGGATCTTACGGTATCGGTCCCACACGGGTTATGGGGGCGGTGGTGGAGGTTTTCCATGACGATAAAGGAATCATTTGGCCGGAAAGCGTTGCTCCCTTTAAATACCACCTAATAGGGGTTTGCGGGAAGGCCATGCCTGCCGGCAGGCAGGGGTTAGGGATTAGTGAGAAAACAGAAAAAATTTATAATCAATTATTAGACTTAGGAGTCGAAGTTTTAATTGATGACAGAGACATCTCTGTTGGGGAAAAATTCGCTGACGCCGATTTAATCGGCTGTCCCTACCGCCTTGTTGTTTCTGATAGGACAGGGGATAAAATTGAAGTAAAAAAACGGGGAGAAAAAGAAACTAAATTAGTTGATTTTCCTCACCTTGCCCTGGTTGACGAAAAAGGATAGAATGCAAAGGTATGGGTAGCTGCATATTTTGCAAGATTATTAAAGGAGAATTACCGGCAGAGTTTGTTTATCAGGACGGGGAGATTGCTGTTTTTCCGTCAATCGACCCGAAGGCAAAAATCCATTTGCTCATTATCCCCAAAAAACATATCGGGGATTTTTTAGAAATTACCGATGAATTAATAATAAAAATAAAAAATAAAATTTTGGATTTAATTAAAGAAATGAAGATGGAAACAGTGGGATACAGAATATCTATAAATGGGGGAACGGCGAAGGCCGTACCCCATTTACACTTTCACCTTTTGGGAGAGGTAGGTGTCGAAAGGGGTGTATAAATTATGGTAATGGTTAAAGCCCAGCCGGGCCAGTCGTCTGACGCGGTGATCCGAGCTTTCCAGAAGAAGGTTTTTAATGAAGATATCTTGGAAGAACTTAAAAAGCACGAATACTATCAAAAGCCTGCTCTTATCAAAAAAGCCAAGACATCTGCCATTAAGAAGGCAAAAAAGCAAAAGAGGATATACTAAGTTGATAGTAGACGAAGTTCATAGTTTATGGTAGAACGCGAGACGATGAACAATGAACGTAATTCTACAATGAACTGCTGTGTTGCTAGATAAAATTCAGGCGGATTTAAATCAGGCGGTGCGTGATCGCGACCAAATTAAGGTTAATTGCCTTCGGTTTTTGTTGGGGGCGGCCTTTAATTTGCAGATTGAAAAAGGCCGAGATTATGTTTTAACTGATGATGATTTGATTTTAGTCTTAAACCGGCAGGTTAAAACCCATAAAGAATCCATCGAGATGTTCGGCAAGGGAGGACGTCAAGACTTGGTCAATAAAGAACAGGCAGAACTCGAGATTTTGTCGTCATATTTGCCAAAACAATTAACAGACGAGGAAATAAGAAATAAGATAAAAGTGATTAGTCAAAGCAACCCGGGGGCGGATTTTGGGACTCTGATGAAACTGGCCATGGCTGAACTTAAAGGCAAAGCCGATGGGGCTATAGTTTCAAAATATGTTCGAGATAACGGTTAATTGTCAATCAAGATATCCGGTGGGGAGGAAATTTATTATTTCTGAAGTGGAGAAACTTCTTGGCGCCAAGGGCTTAAAAGAAAACGCCGCGGTTTCCATCTATGTTTGCGGCCGGCGGAAAGTTCGCGAACTTTCCCGGCGGTATTTGAAAGCGCTTGAGGATCACGAGGTTCTATCTTTTCCTTATGCCGAGGCAAAAAAGGGCTTTGTGGATTATCCCGACGGACTTTTTCACCTCGGCGACGTCATTATTTGTTTTCCTTTGGCCCGCGAATTGGCTATGGAGGAAAATAAATTGATCGACCAAGTGCTAGCTGAACTTGCCTGTCATGGCGTGTTACACTTATTGGGAGAACACCATGATGTTTTATAACAAATACCGGCCGCAGAAAGTTGAGGATATTGATAGAGAAATAATACGCGAAAGTCTTGGAAAATCAATTCTTTCCAATAAGTTTGCTTCGGCCTATTTATTAATTGGGGGCAAAGGGGTAGGCAAAACTTCGATGGCCCGGCTGATTGCCAAATGTCTAAACTGTGAAAAAAGAAAATCCGGGGAAGAACCGTGCAATCGGTGCAATGTTTGTCAAACAATCGCCAATAATTCCAATTTAGATGTCATTGAAATTGACGCCGCGTCTAACACCGGGGTGGAGGACATTCGCGATCTTAGAGAAAAGATAAAGCTTGCCCCCTCAAACTCGAAATTTAAAATTTACATAATTGACGAGGTTCACATGTTGTCAAACTCGGCTTTTAACGCGCTGTTAAAGACCTTGGAGGAACCGCCCGGTCACGTGGTCTTTGTTTTGGCAACAACGGACCCGCAAAAACTGCCTGACACAGTCAGGTCGCGGTGTCAGATTTTTGATTTCGGCCGTGGGACTATTTCGGAAATAACCAGAGCGATTGAGCGAGCGGTTAGGGGAGAAGGGCTGGCGGTTAGCGAAGAAAAAATTTTAGAAATTGCCAAGGCAGCGGATGGTTCGTTTCGCGACGCCCATAAACTTCTTGAACAGGTGGCCGCCGGTCAGGATATTACTATGGCAAAAATAAAGAACCTCCCGGAATTTATCGAGTTATTGGGTTTTCGCGACAGAAAAAAAATTGTCGAATGGTTGGAATCGGCGCAGTTGCCGGTGAAAGAGTTTATCGAACAGCTGGTCAAAATTCTGCACGAGGATTTGTTGATAAAATTAAATATTTTCGATAATAAACCGCGGACAAATTTATCCATTACCGAACTCAAAAACCTTTTGGAGAAGCTTGACCAAGCATACAAAGATTTAAGGGGGGCTGTCGAGCAAAAAATTCCTTTGGAATTAGCGTTTATTGAATGGCTCGATATTAAGGTTGAAAAAGTCCAGGAAGTTAAAAAAGTCGAAGACAGGGTGCCAGCTACGGCAGATTTCGGGGGGGCGAAATGGAAGGATCTTTTAGAAAAAACTAGACCGTACAATCACAGTTTGTCTGCGGTTTTGCGTGGCGCAAAACCAATCGGGCTCTCTGGTAAAACCTTGTTGATTGGAGTAAACTATAAATTCCATTTGGATAAACTTTCGGAGCAGAAAAATATTGAAACCGTGGAAAAAATATTGGAGGAGATTATGGGAGACAAGTTGAGAGTAAAATATATAAAGCAATAGGGGGTGAATTTTATGGGAATGTTTGACGGTTTAAAGCAGCTCGGGGACTTAAATCAAATGCGCCAACAGGCCATGGCAATCCAGCAAAAGTTGGCAAGCCAACAGGTCGAAACGACTAAGCAGACAGCGCGCGGCCTTTTAAAAATTGTTTTGACGGGTGACCAGAAAGTGCTGGAAGTCAGCTTTGATGGGGTTAGGGACTTTGAATTGGAAGCGGCTCTGTCTGATGTCATTTACAAGTCGCAAAAGGTAGCTGCGAGCCAATTGCAAAATCTTGCCGGAGCAGGTGGGCAGATGTAGGATTATGTCATTTCCGCGTCAGATACAGAATCTCATTGATGCTTTCGAGCGGTTGCCGGGGGTTGGACCCAGGACCGCCGAACGGCTGGCTTTTTATTTGCTTCACGTTCCCGATTCGGAGCTGGAACTGTTTTCCAATTCATTGGCAAGTTTGAAAAAAGACATTTTTTTATGTCAAATATGTAAAAATATTTCGGATAAAAATGTCTGTGATATTTGTTCCGATAATCAGAGAAATAAAAATATAATTTGTGTTGTAGAGACGCCGTTGGATGTTTTCAGTCTGGAAAAAAGCGGCCGGTACGAAGGGCTTTATCATGTTTTGCACGGGGTGATTGACCCGTTACACAATATTGGTCCGGAAGAGCTGTACATTGATGATTTAATAAAGCGGTTAGGGGCTGGGGGAGAGGGACTGGAGGTTATTTTGGCCCTAAACCCTACTATGGAAGGGGAAGCAACGGCGATGTACCTCAACAAAAAGTTAAAAGGTAAAAGTGAAAAGTTAAAAGTGACGAGACTTGGGGTGGGGTTGCCCATTGGCGGGGATTTACAATACGCCGACGAGACTACTCTGAATCGGGCGATGGAGGGGAGAAGGTTATATGACTAAAAAGAATATATTAGAAAAACTGAAAAATGTTATTGATCCGGAGTTGGGGGTGGACATTGTCTCGCTGGGGTTGGTCTATAAAATCGAAACAGAAAAGAACAAGACAAAAATCGTTATGACTCTAACCACGCCGGGTTGCCCGTTCGGGCCGATGTTTGAGGCGATGATCAAAAACGAGCTGGGAAAAGACGTCGCGGTAGAAATTACTTTTGACCCGCCGTGGAATCCATCAAAAGTTGACGAAGAAACGAGAAAGGCGCTGGGTTTTTAATATGCAAAAAATTGTTCAAAATATTTTTGAAATTCCGGGTGAGTTTTTGCGGGTGGCGAAGCGGCAAATAATTGGGCCTAAGGTTTTGCCGGAAGAAAAAAATCAACAACAGGCCGCCGCGGCGGCAAAGAAGAAGTTGCCAGGTCTTATTGCCAAAGATCAAAAACAAGCTGCCGCCAGAATTTCTCAAATCCAACAACAGTTGCGAAAACCTTTGCCAGAATTAAAACAAAAACCTAAGTTTCCCCCGCTTGCGATCAGAAATATGTACAATAAGTCGAGTCAAACCGGTGAAAGAAAACTTGGAGAATAGGGCAAATTTAATGCATCTTGACAAAAGTAATGTAAAGTGGGTTAATTAATGTAACATGAGTTATACAGTTGCAATTACCAGCCAGAATCAGATTTATCTTCCAGTGGAAGTCAGGCGCAGATTCCCGACCGGTATTTATGATTATGCGGAAGTTACTGTTTCCGGACAGGATATTATTGTAACTCCGGTACCTGACTTACTTTCCATTGGGGGAACATTAAAAACTAAGAATAGATTTACCGCAAAAGAGGAAAAGGACGCTTTTGCTAAGTCGTTTGGGGCGAATAAATAATGGAGACATATCTTATTGACGCTAATTTTCTCTTGCGTTTTCTTTTACGTGATGATGAGTATCAGTTTACTCAGACCGTTAAATATATAAGTTTTGGAAAAAATAATAAGGTTAAGCTGTTGCTCCCGGCTATCATTGTCGCCGAAGTTATTTATGTTCTTGAAAATAAATACAAGTTCAGCCGGTCAGAAATTGTTGAAAAAATGGGGGTTATTATAAATACTCCATATATCGATTTGGGAGAAAGACAATATATAAAACAAGCATTACTAACCTACTTTGAAAATAAAATTCACTTTGCTGATTGTTATTTAATTGAGAAAGCTATTTCTGATAATTGCAAGATTTTGACCTTTGACAAAGCTTTGATAAAACATTACAATAAAATAAGTGAAGAAAAATAATTTTGTTTCCTGTTGTTGTCCTTCCTGATGGGAGGTGTGGTTTTTGTGTTTACAGCCTCCCGAAAGGGAGGATTTTTTATGGTCAAAAAATTAAAAATTCTGGCTATCGGTGCACATCCGGACGATATTGAGTTTTACACGGCCGGCACATTGCTGCAGCTGGCGGCGGGACACGAGATTTATTTTCTGGTGGCCACCGACGGCCGGAACGGTTACCACGACCGTTTTTGGAAACGCAATCTTGTCAGAATCAGAAAGGCCGAACAGCGGGCGACGGCGGCCCTGATGAAGGTAAAAAAGGTCTTTTTTTTGGATTTTGCCGATGGGGAGCTTGAGAATAATGCCAAAAAGTTAAAACATAAACTGCGCAAAATCTTTTCTCGAATCAGGCCGGAGGTGGTTTTCAGCTTTGACCCCCTCCGTCAGCATGTGGTTCATGACGACTACCATCCCGATCACCGGACGCTGGCCCACGCCGTCTTGGATATTGCTTTGATTGACGCAACTCTGCCGGCCAAAACCCGTCACCCTCTCCGCCAGCCGAAGATTTATCTTTACAATCCCGAGAAAGCCAATCTGAAAAATAATATCGAACAAACGGCGGCTCAAAAGAGGGCAGTTTTAGAGAAATTTAAGTCGCAGAAATTGAAACTGAACCAAGGTTTATTTAAATTTGAAAAATTTAGGGTATACTAAGATCATGAAACTTTACAACACATTGACCAGGAAGATTGAAGAGTTTGTGCCGATCAATCCGCCGCGGGTAAAAATGTTTGTTTGCGGGCCGACAGTTTATGATTTTGCCCATATTGGCAACGCGAAAACTTATACCCAGTTCGATTTTATGGTCAGATACCTGCGGTTTCGCGGCTTCGATGTCCGATATGTTATGAATATCACGAATATTGATGACAAGATTATTAAAAGATCGCGGGAGCGGAAAATGGATTGGGAAAAACTGGCAAATGAATTCGAAAAAGCTTTTTTAGAGGATATGCAGGCGATGCATAACACGGCGGTAAGCCAATACGCTCAAGCGACAAAATACATGGATCAGATTGTAAAGCAGGTAAAAATACTTGTGAAAAAGGGCTTTGGTTATCAGACATCGGACGGAATTTATTTTGATAATAAAAAGTTCCCCAACTACGGCAGACTTTCCGGACGGACAAAAGCGGATCATGATGCTGGCGTATCCAGGATCGATGAAAGTCATGACAAAAAAAATAAAAACGATTTTTGTCTTTGGAAACTATCCGAACCGGGTGAACCCTTTTGGGAAACAGAGTTGGGAAGGGGCCGGCCGGGCTGGCACATTGAAGATACCGCCATTACCGAGACGCTTTTAGGGCAGCAGTATGATATCCATGGAGGAGCGATTGATCTGATTTTTCCGCATCATGAGGCCGAAATTGCCCAAATGGAATCAGCTTCGGGAAAATCGCCCCTTGTCCGTTATTGGCTTCATGGAGCCTTTTTAAATATGAATGCCAGCAAAATGTCTAAAAGCCGGGGAAATTTTACTTCCATGCGCGACGCGCTGGAAAAATACGGCTACCGGTTATTAAGATTTTTCTTTATTTCGAACCACTATCGCACAACTCTGGAATGGAGTGAAAACAGTTTGGAACAATCAAAAAATGCCTTGCAGAGGCTTGACGATTTTACTCTGAAGATTAACAAGGGTTTAAAAGACGATTTTGAAACGGTAAACAAATTACGCGGTGAAATCATTGAAAATTTAGACAATGATTTTGATACGCCGAAGGCGATTGCTTTGATTTTTAGTTTTATCCGGGGATTTAGGGGCGGAGAAAACACCCTTAAATTGTTTTTGGAACTGAATTCCCTTTTTGATTTTTTTATTTTTGAAAAAGAAATTCCCGAGGAAATAAAAAAGCTGTTGGATGAAAGAGAATCGGCTCGAAAAAATAAAGATTTCAAAACAGCTGACGGGATTCGTGATATGATTAAAGACAAGGGCTATGATGTCAGCGATCCAAAGATTTCTTAAGGTTGTTTTTGTTTGTTTTGTTTTGTCCTCAACCGCCATTTTAGGCTATTTAGTATATCAACAGGATAAGAAGATAACGGCGCTCCAAAACAAGAATGAGAACCTCGTGGTGATGGCTGATGTTGAAAGGTTGGTTGATAAAAAAATTGCCCAAATTGAGTTTCCGGCAGCCAGCCATACCGCTACAACAATAATTCAGAAAGTGGCCGCTCCATTGTCGTCTCCAAAACCGCAGCCGAAGGAATTTATTGTCACCCTTGGAGGGGGGGCAATCACCGAAACCGACAAGTGGGTTGATATTCCGAGCGCGCAGGCGTCGATAAATTCAGAAAACTATCCAGGGTTAAAAGCCGTCTATTTTGAAGTTGTCATGCACATTCCCAACGCTCAAGGGGAGGTGCGAGCTAAACTTGTCGAAACGACCTTACCATTTTATTATGGTGAAATACTAAAAACGCAATCGGGAACAGATGTTACCCTGTCTACCCCAATGTTTCTTCAACCCGGAAACCGCAACTACCGGGTTCAGCTCTATAACCAAATAGGAACCGCCGTTCTTGACTCTGCCAGAATAAGGATTGTGACGGAGTAAATAAAGATATGGCAAAAAAAATAGCTTTGTCGCCGCTCAAGTTTTTAGGAGAAACCGCCCGACTTGAAGCAATTCTGCAAAGCGTCGGCAACGGGCTTATCGTGACCGGACAGATGGGTAAAATAAGTTTGGTTAATAACGCTGCCTGTGAAATGTTGGGGTGGGGCCAGGAGGAAATGGTGGGACGGATATTTACCGAGGTATTGCAGATGGAGGTAATGGAGACCCCGGGAATTTCGGAGATATTTGATGAGGGGTCGGTTTTAAATGTTTTGGCGACCGGCAAGAAAACCACGAACTACTACATAGTGAGAAAAAACGGGACAAAATTTCCGGCGGAATTAACGACCTCCTCAATAATTTATAACGGAGCGGTTATCGGGGCCACAATCGCTTTTGTGGATGTTACCCGGCAGATTGAATCGGAAAAAGCCAAATCCGATTTTATTGCCATCTCTTCCCATCAGTTGCGGACCCCGCTTGGGAGCATGCGCTGGAATTTGGAAATGATAATCGATGGGGAATACGGCGTGATTCCAGACAAAGCTCTTATGGGGATAAAAGAAATTTATGAAAGCAACGGGAGAATGATTGAGCTTGTTAACAATCTTTTGGATGTGTCCCGGATCGAGCAGGGACGGATCCCGAATAATCCGGAACTGACAGACTTTGCCGCCCTGGTAGTCAAAATAGGGACTGAACTTGAAGTTTTGGCAAATAAAAAGTCGCAGAAATTGGAGATTAATAATCACAGCGTGGCCCCCAAAATTTATATTGACCCCAAAAGGTTGCGGGAAGTTATCGAAAATCTAATAAGTAACGCCATAAAATACACACCGGACGGCGGGGAGATAAAAATTGAGGTTGACGGCGATAATAGAGAAGTCCAGTTTTCAGTCAGCGATACCGGAATTGGTATTCCCGAATCCGAACAAGGCCGGCTGTTTGACCGGTTTTTTCGGGCGGGCAATGCCATAAGGAGTCAGACGGAAGGGTCGGGATTGGGACTATACGTTGTCAAGGCCTACGTTGAATCATGGGGCGGCAGGCTTTGGTTTAACAGTCAGGAAGGGCAGGGTTCTACCTTTTATTTCAAGTTGCCGGTTGTGGTACAATGATGACATGAAATACATAATTGTTGCCGAAGACGACAAATTCTACGCCAATGTTTATAAGGTAAAGCTTGGCAATCTCGGCTACGATGTTACCGTTGTAATGGATGGGGATAAGGCCATTGAGGAAGCTAAAATCCGAAAGCCGGATATTTTTCTTTTGGATATGGTCATGCCCGGTAAGGACGGATTTGCCACGATTAAGGCCTTGCGGGCAATAAATGAGTTTCGTCATATCCCGATTATAATTCTTTCCAGCCTGTCGCAGGAGGAGGACCGGAAAAAAGCCCTGGAACTCGGCGCCAATGATTACTGGGTAAAGACCAACATCTCCATTTCCGCCGTCGCCTCCAAAATCAAGGAGTATTTGGGGGAATAGTCTGAGTTATAATGAGGGGCATGAATCAGGTGACCGCAACTTTGGCTTCGATACTTGTAGTTATCAATCAATTGATTACTCCTGTCCCTCACGAATTTATTTCCCCGGTTCCGGCCAACTATGTCGTCCCTCCTCCTCCAAAATTATTTCCCAATAAAAATGAACAATTAAAAAAAGTGGTGGAGAAAGCTCTGGAGGAAACGACGGGCAAGTATGCGGTGGTGGTTAAAAATTTAAAAACCAAAACCTATTTCGCTCAAAACGAAAATGAGCTTATGCACGCGGCCTCATTATACAAGTCTTGGTTAGTGACCGCCGTCTACGAGGATATTCGTGATGGTAAACTGGATGAAAATCAGGTTCTAACCGAATCAATTCCCGGCATTAATTCTTATTTTTCTATCGCTCCGGCGGATCAGGAATTGAGTCATGGGACGATAAATATGACGGTAAGACAACTGGTCGAGCAAACAATCACTATTTCTCATAATTATACCGCTCTGACGCTTCTCAAAAACATCGGGGGATACGATCGGATAGAAAAAATCCTGGACGAATTTGGCCTTAAAAACTCAACATTTAAAATAAAACCGCAAACTACCGCCGCTGATATGGAAATATTTTTAGAGCAGTTGTATAACCACAAAATTGGCGACGAATTAATTTCCGAAAAATTGATCGAAGTCATGTCCCGCAATAAACTTAATGATGGCCTGCCGAAATATTTGCCGGCGGGGATCAAGGTGGCACATAAAACCGGAGAAATTTATGGCTTCAAACACGACGCCGGCATTGTTTACACTCCCAATGGGGATTATTTAATTGTGGTTATGTCCGAGTCTAACTCTCCTTTTGGGGCCGAAGAAAGAATCGCCCAGGTCTCTCGTGCCGTTTATGATTATTTTCAAACGGTTAATTAGTTGCGCTCCGCGGCGTCAGCCTCGGCCTTGGTCTGATGGACCGTCCCCGGCGGGTGATTTGGCGGTGAATAAACGGTATATAATTTTAATTTGTCCGCCCCAAGATTTACGACATTATGTTGGACGCCCGCGGGAACAATGACCGCAAAGCCGTCAGTCGCCGTTTTTTCTTCCCCGTTCAATACAAACTTTGCCGTTCCGGCTTCAACCCGAAAAAATTGATCAACGGTGTCATGGGTTTCCATACCAATTTCCTCGCCGGGTTGCAAACACATAACAACCAACTGCGCGTGTCGGCCGGTAAACAATACCTGCCGAAAGTTTTCATTAGCTGAAGTTGCTTCTTCAATATTTTGACAAAATCCTGTCATTATTTATCACCCCATTTCCGAAAAATAGAATAACATGATTGGGAAGTTTAGGGAAGTTGGGGGGATTTGGGGATCAGGGGCAGGCAGAGGCTTTTTGGAAACCGGCGGCGCGGGCTTCTTTTTCCAAACAAAACCACTTGTCACCGTATGCCAGGTTTAAACTCGTCTGACCGTAATGTTTGCAACCAGGCAAGTGATAAAATTTTTCGTAAGTTTGAAAATCAATGTTGCCTTTGATATTGCAGTCAGGGATTTTAGGGGGTTTAGGGTCTTCCGGGGAGATTATACAAGCGACCATAGACCGCGATTATTATTTTTTGCTTCGTGAAAGGCGGCGGTTAAATTTCCCCTTTGGGAATTTTCTCTGTAATCCGGGCGGCCAAAACCTTCTTCCATCATAACTTTATTTATTAAAACCCCGTCAAGTAAATAAACGAGAGCCATTTTTCGGCCGTATTTTTCCAGTTTTTCTTCTCTTAAAATCACCGGTTTGTTTAAGATTAACAAGGAAAACGTGTCGCCGTCAACGACTTCAGAGACGATCAGGGAATTCAGGGTGTTTAGGGAGGTAAGGGAAAGGATGGCAATCAAAATAATGGGGATAAAAATTTTCATAAATTAAGTATAATACAAATTATGTTGCAAGTAGGGATAGTGGGAACGCAAAGCTACCTTTTGAGATTATCGCCCGTATTCCCAAGGCTAAGAAGGCGCGGATAATTGCCATGCGGGATGGCTGGGGTAGGATAAAGCAGTCTCAGGTCCCAAACTACTTTTAATTATTTGCAATTAAAAACAAAAGTGATTTACTAGATTTACATAAATATGCAAGAAGAGATAAAAATAGAACCAAAGCAAGAAGCAACAAGCTCTTCACCCATCAACGAGACGATAAATAATCGTCCGAGATGGTTAATAATTTCAGTAGTTGCCCTTACAGTTATAGTGATAATATCTGGTGCTGTTGTTGCAGGTATTCAAATTGGTAAGAAACGGGGAGTTAGTTCTTTGTTACCTTCTCCTACTCCTCCTAATTCAATCGCCGAAAATACCCCAGCACCTGTTCGAGTAAGTCCCGAACCTTCAAATCCAGATATAGAACCTACACAAAAAAAGTCGACTACTTATACGGTTCCTCAAGGGTGGCAAAAATATTCAGACTCTGAAGCGGGTATAACAATAAATTACCCTCCCCTATATACTGCAAAGTATAATTCAAACCGTGGTTTTGGGACGGGTAATTTTGCAGCGGGTTCTTATTTGCTCGATAGCGCAGGACAAAAAATACTTGATTTTTACTATTTTGCTTATGAAGGTGGGTCAAGGCGCGACGCTTTTTACAAGACTATTGATTGGGATTATACGGTCCAGGAAATTTCAAAACATACTATTTCAGTAAGTGATGTAGTTCTCAATAATAAGACTTTCTTAAAGATTGTTACTAATTTTGGGGCATGGAGAGGTTCTGATTATGTTGAAAAACGAGTATTTTTCCTTCTTCCTCAAGGAGATAAGATGTATTATTTTACCTATCCCTATTCAGTTGAAAGTCGGTCAAACGATTATAAAAATATATTGACAGTTATTGCCACGATTACAATCACTGGCGGTACATCGGGTGGACAGAATTTACCTACAACTTATTGTTACCCGCGCCCAGATAGTAACAACCGCGGTACTTATTGGGATTCAACCATAGATGAGGAAGGTAACATGGTTATTACCCAAAGAACTGACAAAACCTTGAAGCAACAAACGATAGATAAATCCAAGATTGAAGTTTCTGGCAATCCGCAAAAAATACCCAGCACTTATTTTTCAATTACCAATTTCGATGTAAATATTGATTCTTCAAAGAAAGGAAGTTATCAAGATGCCTTTGTTATCAAGGTTAAAAAGGCAGATGTAGATAAAATTAAAGCTGATACTCCATCTTCAATTCCCAGCATCGCAGTAATAGTAAGTATCAGTGGTGGTGTCGAAACAAGTGGGGGGGAAATTTGTAAATCTCATCTTTATGGCTATTATGTCTCCAGGCCTTAGTTGATTTAAGGATAGATAAGTATCTCTCTTTATAAAATTATTCCCACAAACGAAGTGTCTACGATGCCTCTTTGTGAGCTTGTAAAATAGATTTTTGAAACAGGGGGGAGCGTCTTACGGGAAGCGCGCTTTGAACGAGAGCAATCTACCACTTCTTGGCTTGAACGTCTTAATAATTATTCAAAATAAGCCTTTGTCGTGTCACTATGATGTCACGTCATCGCTGTTATCTCTCGACGTAGAGAGGAGGTTTTGATTGAAGCGTTTTAGTTCGGCAATCATCAACAGTAACTCTTCAAAACTAGCCCTCTCAATTAGTTTATCCAGTTCGGTTTTTGCGGTTGGTTGGATATTAACTTGGGTAGCAGTCTTTTGGTCCATGCCGAGTGCGAGTTTTTCTTCCTCTAATCCAGATGTAATTAATCTTCTAGCTTCTTCAACTGTTCTAATTTCGAGTTTATCGAGTTTTTCTATTCCTTTTCTTTGAAGGAGTTTGGCTTCCTGTTGTTGTCTTAGCCGTATGTCCGTTTCTGATTCAATAGCTTTTTGTTGAGTTTGAGAAATTACTTTTTTGAGATATTCAACCCTGGCCTTGTTCCATCCTTTTGTCGAGGTCCTAGTCCGTGAGTTGTTTTTAATTCCTTGAGTTTTCAGAAAATTACTAACACTTAACCAGTCGCCTGTGATATAGGAATTTTTTAATTTAAACCAGTCGTATTTCAGCATAATAAACAAATAATAACAAAATTGACTACTTCTGACCTATTTTGATGTCTATCTTTTGAGTTGACAGGTAAATAGTTGGTGTTAATCTGGAATTAGTCACAAGGGAAACATAGGTTTTTGAACCTTCTTGTTAATCCGACTGCAATTTTTTGCGTCGGATTTTTTTGTGGCTTAAAGGATAGGAGACCGCTGACGGGCCAGCTTTTCCTGAAAGCAATTTCAGGTTTCCGAACAAAAAGTTTTTACAGTCAGCCAACTCACTACCAGCCTATACGAATCGGGTACGAGCCAGGAGGTTAATAAGAGATAAACCCTTTGAGTCAGACAAGATTCTGACTGGGGACCTAGGTAAGAAAAAAGGAAACACTAAATAGAAAGATAAAACTGATTCGGCAGGACTGGCTAGAAGATTGGCAGGAATGGTTTGGGAGGGAGGGGAAAGATATATAGGGTAAACCCCATGTATCAAACCCAATCAATATGCGGGATTCAAAACTAATCAGGTTAAACCAAGAGTTACATAAACAGCTCAAACAGATGGCGCGGGAAGAACGCCTGACGATTAGGGCCTTAGCTGAAAAAATTATTGATGAGTGGTTGAACTCTGGCGAGGAATTGTCCTTTGCCGAGTATTTCACTAAAAAGTATGGCAAAGCATAAAGAAAATCACAAGGTAAATTATTCTCTGAAAGTTTACATAAACGGACGGGTGGTAAAGAGGTGCGCCACCCACTTTTACGGCAGTTTTTTGAAAAGTTTAGCCTTAGTGAATTGGCAGCTTAGGGGTCAAAAATACTACTTGCGGGTGACATATGGACGGAAGCGGGACAGCTTAGGAAGACGGTCAATTTTTTACAACGACGGGGAGTATGACACCAAAACTGATTTTATGTATGCGTTAAGAGCTTTTAGGGAGGAGATATGAAAATAATCGGGAGAGAACTATCAGTATCTTATGAGTGTGCGATGGATGACGGCAGCAGTCAAAAGGTTGATGACTTATTTGGCTGGTTATTCAACAAGGCACAGCAATTCGTCACGACAGTAACGGGAATAATTACTACCACATCGGGTGTAGAAACAACAGTTTCAGGGTATTATCCGTATTGAGTTGTTAGATGGAATATGTTACAGTCTATTTAGTATAGCTTAGTATAGTTTATAAATTATGGAAAAATATTTAACAGTATCTCAAGTATCACAAGCTCTACAAATTCACTGGCAAACAACACTTAGTTACATCAAATTGGGGAAACTTAAAGCAATCAGAGTCGGGCGCGGGTATCGTATCGGAGAATCTGACTTGAAAGAATTTATTGAAACCATAAGAGTAAAGAAGGAGAAGAAATAAGATGAAAATTGCAGCTTTATATGCCAGAGTCAGTACAGGAAGGCAGGAACGAGAAGAGACAATTGAAAGTCAGATAGCTGAAATAAAAGAGAGGATAAGACAGGATGGGTGCGTATTGCCTGACAATCTGATATTTATTGATGATGGATGGTCAGGTGGTTTATTGCAACGTCCAGATTTAGACAGGATGCGGGATGCAGCAATAGATGGGGAGTTTGAAGTTTTGTATGTCTATGACTTAGGACGGTTGTCTCGCGATTTTCTTAACCAATTGATACTACTTGATGAACTGGGGAGGCTGAATAAACAAGTTATCTCTCTTCATGACATAAACCCTGAAAGTGAAGAAGAGGTATTTGTACAAAGAGTGATGGGTCTATTCCATGATTATGAACGAAGGAAAATTGCGGAGCAGATGAGGCGGGGAAAGTTGTACAAAGCAAGAAAGGGGAAAATAGTCCATGGTCCCGCCCCTTTTGGTTATCGTTATATTCCTAAAACAAAAGATAAACTAGGTAATACTACTGAAGGTTACTTCGAGATTGTCAAAGAAGATGCGAGGTATGTTAAACAGATGTTTGATTGGGTAGGAAACGAAAAACTGACAATTAGAAAAGTAATAAAACGCCTTGCAGATAAAGGAATAAGGCCTCCTAAAAGCAAAAGAGGATATTGGTCAAATAGTACTTTATCAAGATTATTCAGGTGTGAGGCTTATATTGGTAACGAATATTACAACAAAAGTGTAGCAGTTGAGCCTGAGAACCCTCTCAGTCACGACAAATACAAGAAGATTAAAAAGAGCAGTAGAAAGAACAAACCAAAAGAGGATTGGATAGCAATCCCGATTCCGCCAGTTATTAAAGCCGATTCGTTTTATAAGGTCCAGGAACAACTGAAAGCGAATTCAAAGTTTTCAGAAAGAAATAAAAAACACGATTATCTTCTGTCTGGACTGATGTTTTGTGAGTGCGGGGAACGGATGGGGTGCGAGGGCGGGAATAATCCGAATAGGTATCATCGGGGTGAAGCCAGGCTGAAACACTATCCCTTGGAAACTCCATGCAAGGCAGCAGGAGTTAATACAGATAGGGTTGACGGTGTGGTCTGGAATAAAGTAATTGGCTTATTAATATCCCAAGATTTGATTCAGAAGCAAGCGGAACGATGGCTAGATGGCAAGGAGAAGCGGAACAGTGTTCAGGAGGATATTGATAATATAAAAATTCTTTTGTCACGACTGGATGAAGAAGAAAAACGCCAAGCCAAAGCCTACGGACAAGAGCTTATTACGTTTCAATCTTTTAAGGAGTTGATGGATGATATTAAACAGAGACGGGAATCTTTGAATAAGCAGTTATTAGAATTAGTAGCGAAGCAACAACGGCAACAGGTAATACCGAATCTTTCGGTTGACCAAGTAGTACAAGCGGTCCCCGTAGCTGTTGGCAAATTTGAATTTGAAGATAAAAGAAAGGTCTTATTAAGCATGATTAAAGAAATCATCGTCAACCAGGCAAGAACTCATGTTAAAATACGAGGATATATACCTCTTTATTTAAGAAAGGAGGAAAACCAAAAGTATGAGTTGCGGTCTATCAGTCGGAATCGTAGGACTGGCCAATGTGGGGAAGTCGACGTTGTTTAACGCGCTGTTAAAAAAGCAACAGGCGCTGGTGGCCAACTATCCCTTTGCGACCATTGAGCCGAATGTGGGAATTGTCCCGGTGCCTGATAGACGATTGGATGAATTGGTAAAATTGGTTAAATTTGAAAAAAAATTAGACTATAACCCTCCGATTATTCCTGCAACTGTCAAATTTGTGGACATTGCTGGGCTAGTTAAAGGGGCCTCTACCGGGGCCGGGCTTGGCAATAAATTTTTAGCGCATATCCGCGAGGTGGATTTAATTTGCGAAGTGGTCCGGGATTTTAAAGACGAAAATATTATTAGAGAGGGCAGCGTTAGCCCGCAAGATGATATAGAGCTTATTAAAACCGAATTGGAACTTGCGGATTTGGAAGCCAAAGAGGGGGCGCCAAAACTTGCCCAAAAACCAATTTTGTATGTTTATAATGTCAGTTATCAGGATGATCAGGGGGTTTTGGGTAGTCAGGGACTGAGGATAGACGCGAAATTGGAAGCGGAACTTGCCGAACTTTCACAAGAAGATCAAACGGCTTTACTAAAGGAATATGGTTTGGAAGAGCCGGGGTTGAACCGGTTGATCAGGAAGGCTTATGAGATGCTGGGGCTTATTTCTTTTTTAACCGCTGGAGATAAAGAAGTCCGTGCTTGGACTGTTAAAATGGGAACCAAAGCCCCACAGGCCGCGGGGGTTATTCACACGGATTTTGAAAAAAACTTTATTAAAGCCGAAGTCGTAGCATATGAGGATTATGTGGGGTTTGGGGGATATAAGAGGGCAAGAGAAGCTGGTAAAGTCCGGCTTGAAGGTAAGGAGTATGAAGTCAAAGACGGGGACGTTATTGAATTTAAGGTTGGGGTTTAGTAGAATAAGGCTATGAGAGGTTATGAATTGACAGTTATTTTTAGGGGGGAGTTTGATCTTGAAGCGTTTTTGAAAAAATTAAAAATAAAAATTCTGAAAGTCGGCAAGCCGGTGGAAAGGCCGTTGGCCTACGATATTAAGAGACAAAACAAAGCCATTTTCTCTTACTGCGAACTGGAAATGACTCCCTCTGACGTTTCGGATCTTGAAAATAAGTTGAAATTGGAAGATAAAGTGTTGAGACATTTATTAGTATGGCGGGAAGATCGTTAAACAAAGCGATGTTGATCGGGAATCTCACCAGAGACCCGGAAATGAGGTATACGCCGCAGGGAACCGCGGTGACGACTTTTGGCTTGGCGACAAACCGCAGCTGGAAGTCAGATACCGGAGAACTCAAGGAGGAGGTTGATTTTCATAATATCGTCGTCTGGAATAAACTTGCCGAAATTTGTTCTCAGATGCTGCGCAAAGGAATGAAGGTTTACGTCGAGGGACGGATTCAGACGAGAAGTTATACTGGTCAGGATAACGTTCAGCGAACTAAGACGGAGATCGTGATTGAGGATATGATGATTTTAACGCCGAAACAGACCGTGATTGAGACGGCGGCGCCTTCAGCCACCGCAGTTGAATCCCCGCCAGCGGCAATCGAGGAACAGAAGGAAGAGCCCAAAATGGAAAACGTCGATGCCAGCGATATTCCCTTTTGAGGGATTATGACGGAAAAATTGAAATATGAAAAGAAAAAAAATTACTAAGAAAAAGTTCACAAAAAAAGATTGCGGATTTTGCCAAAATAAGACGGTTCCCGATTATAAAGACGCGGAAAAGTTGCGCCGTTTTATTTCCGAACGCGGTCGGATTTTACCGCGGGCTTATACCGGCGTTTGCGCCAAGCATATGAAAAAGTTATCAGTGGCTATTAAACGTGCCCGCCATCTTGCTTATTTACCTTTTATAGCTTCTTAAGTTACAATGTCACCGATGATGGATTTGACTTATAATGATCTTTCCCCGTGGCTTACCGAGCCGGTAGCGGACATTATTGCCTTTGAAAACTGGGTGGGGAATAAACTCTATGGAATTGAGATTGAACAGAATACTGATTTTGAAAGAGCCCTAGGGATTGCTAAATTATTTAAAGAAAAGCCACCGGTGGGAGTTGCAAAAATCGGGGAGTGGGGAACAGCGATTTGTCCGGTTGGGAGAATGGGGGAAATTGGGGAAATTGGAGTAGAAGTTGATAAGACAAAGATCCCGTACGGGAAATACTTTATTATTCCTTTGGCAAAAGGGGAAACTAAAAAAATAAGGGTAAAACTTCACGGTCAATTCAAAATTGACAATAAAAATAATTTCCTTGTTGACGCGACCGGTGGGGATATAGGTATTATAATTGACACTCATGGCAGATAAAATAATTCTGGGAGAAAAACCAGACGAAAAAGTCAAAAAAATTAAAGGGCACATTTATCTTGAGGATATCGAGAAAGCTCAAGTCGAGGGGTACCTCGGTTTGGTGGCCGGCTCAATTAATTACCGGGATTTTTTAAAATTTAAAAATAAAGGGGAAGTGTTTTATCTAGAGATAGAAAAATTTGATGAAAATTAAATTAAATTTGTTTAGAAATTTAATAATTATTCTTACTTTTGGGATTTTGTGTGGTGGTGTTGGTTACCGAGCGGGGCTTGAAGGAGTGGCGGTGCAGATTAAAAATTTCCGCCCGGAATTTAAGATTGAAAATCGGCTGCCTCAAAACCCCGCGCCGGCGGATTTTTCCCTGTTTTGGGAAGTCTGGAACCGGGTAAGCTCGCAGTATGTGGATAAAACCAAAATAGAACCCCAGAAAATGGTGTGGGGAGCAATTTCCGGAATGGTTGCCGGCATTGGTGACCCGTACACGGTTTTTCTTCCCCCGAAGGAAAACAAGGAGAGCAAGGAGAGTTTGAACGGCAGTTTTGAGGGAATCGGGGCCCAGTTGGGGGTTAGGGAAAAAAGGATTATTGTCGTCGCGCCGCTTTCCGGTTCCCCGGCGGAGGTGGTTGGCCTTAAGTCCGCGGATTGGATAATAAAAGTGGACGGCAACGAGACTTATAATTGGAGCCTGCCGGAAACGGTCTCTAAAATTCGCGGGCCAAAAAACACTAATGTTCATTTGTCCATAGTTCGCGAGGGAACGGAGAAACCGCTCGAATTCGATATAATTCGTGACGTCATAACGATCAAGTCGGTCGAGTGGAAAACAATTGATGCCACCGGATCGGCTGCACTTAACAGCAATCTCGTTTATTTAAGGCTCTCAAGATTTGGCGAAGATACCAATAATGATTGGGACAGGATTATCGACGAAATTAAAATTCAAAATTCAAAATTCAAAATTAAAGGAATAATTTTAGATCTGAGAAATAATCCTGGTGGCTACCTGCAGGGCGCGGTTTATGTTGCCAGCGAGTTTTTAAAACAAGGCTTGTTAGTGGTTAAACAGGACAATAACAATGGGACGAGCGAGGAATATAAAGTGGCAAGAACCGGAAAATTGCTGGAGATTCCTTTGGTGGTGCTGATAAATGAAGGTTCGGCCTCGGCGTCGGAGATTTTGGCCGGGGCGCTGCGCGATCACAAACGGGTCAAGCTGGTTGGAATCAAGTCGTTCGGTAAAGGATCGGTACAGGAAGCGCAGGACTTGCCCGGCGGGGCCGGGTTGCACGTTACCGTTTCCAAGTGGCTCTTACCATCAGGTGTTTGGATCAATAGCACGGGCTTGACGCCGGATGTTAAAATAGAAAACGATGAGAAAACGCCTGATATTGATACTCAATTGATCGAGGCGATTAAACTTTTGTAGGGTTGTCATTGCGAGGAACGTGGTGACGAAGCAATCCTCTTAAAACTTAAAGGAAGGTTGCTTCGCTTCGCTCGCAATGACATCGTTGTAGATGAAAAAGATTTTAACCTTATTATCACTAATAATTATTATTCTTCTACTTCTTGTTGGTTCTAAAAAAATTAATTTTGAATTGCCTAAGTTAGAAATTGGACAGATTAGACAAATTAGTCCAATTGGGGAGACAAAGATAGTAACGGAAGAATCGGTGACTATCGAGATTGTCAAAAAAGTGACTCCGGCGGTGGTGACTATCGGGATTACTAAAAACCAGCCGGTGATTGATTGGGGTATTGACCCGTTTGGCTTTGGGTTCGGGATTCCTCAGCAGCGGGGGACTAAACAAGTCAAACAGGACATTGGGTCAGGGTTTATCGTCAAAAGTGAAGGGTTGATTGTGACCAATAAACATGTAGTGGGGGACACTCAGGCAAAGTATCGGGTGATTACCGCGGACAATAAAACTTTTGAGGTGGTTAAAATTTACCGTGATCCCAATAACGACTTGGCGATAGTAAAAATTGACGCTTCCGGATTGCCGGTTGTGGAGTTGGGCGACAGCTCTAAATTGCAAGTTGGGCAATTTGCCCTGGCGATAGGAACAGCCCTGGGCGAGTTTAGATCAACCGTGACGACAGGGGTCGTCTCCGGAATGGGCCGGGATATAACCGCCGGCAGTCCGTTTTCCGGCAGTGAAGAACTTTCCAATATTATCCAAACCTCGGCGGCGATTAACCCCGGCAATTCCGGAGGGCCGCTGTTAAACTCCGCGGGGCAGGTCATCGGTGTCAATGTTGCCGTTGCCCAAAATGCCCAAAATATCGGTTTCGCCTTGCCAGTCAATTTATTAAAAGAATCATTAAAAAATTTTGAAAATAACGGCTCATTTGCTCCAAAGGCTTATCTTGGAGTGGAATACCGGATGATTTCCCGTGAACTGGCGATTTTAAACGAGGTTCCGGAAGGGGCGTATATTTCCAATGTGGTGGCCGATTCGCCGGCAGAAAAAGCCGGGATTTTAGCTGACGACATAATAACTAAGATCGACGGTAAACTTGTCCGCGACGCCGACGGCGGCCTCGCAAAATTAATTTCTTCTTACAAACCCGGCCAGACAATCGAGTTAACAATTTATAGGGGGAGCGAGACAAAAATTTTAAAGACTACGTTGAGTGAGATGGGGGAGTAGGTTAAATTATACCCCGGAGTATTTATTTTGCAAGTTTTGGGGGAATTTACGGCTCGACGCGCTTGAGGGATTTTATTTTGTTAAGATCTTTATCGTAGGAGACAATTTCCGTGATCTCGTTTTCAATGGCGTAGGCAGCGAGGTAAGCGTCAATATAATCAATATTGTTTTGAGAATAAAGGGCCAGCGTTCTTGAAATTAGCGATTTACTTAAAATAAAATTTGAAAGTTCAATTAACCCTTCGATTTTTTCAATAATTGTCTCCTTTGGTAATGTGTAAACTGATAATAACACCCAAACAAGTTCGGCAATAGCAACATCTGTCAACACAAACTTAGTACCAGGATTTTTTAAATAGTTAGCGATTTTTTCTACCAATAACCGGTCATTAGAAGTTAAAAACCTGATAATAATATTTGTGTCAATTATCCTTGCCATGCGATCTTTTTAAATAACGGGCTCCGACATATTTTTGAGCAGTTTTGGTCATGGCTTTGATATTAAATTTTTTATTGGTTTTAACTGATCCGCCCATGGAAAAAAAATCAACGGCTTTTTTGATAATCGCCTTATCTTCGTCAATTGAAAAATAAACCTTATCATAAGGCATTAGGGCCAATTCCTCGCGAATATAAGCGGGGATTGTGACCTGCCCTTTGGAAGTGATTGAAGTTACCATAGTCATAGTAATACTACTATACTATTAAGTATTACTTATGTCAAGGGGGTATTACTTACTTTGTTAATTTTAGCTTCACTCCACACCCGGTGTATGCAACGGTGTGTGCAAGAACTATTGAAGAAATTTAGCCGCCTGTTTCAAAAGTGTATCTCGGAAAGTCGCTCCCCCCTTTATTTGTATAGTCATTGTTCCAACGTTTCCTAAATTAGCCCCATGGACATAATTTGGATGTGAATCAGGACAAGTTTGAGTGAGTCCACTAATTACACTAAACACATCGAAATATCTTGTGTCAGTTCTGGGTAATGATTCTATTAAGGCTTCTAACGACTTAACCGTATCCTTGCAACACATAAAATATTATATTACTAGAGTACTAGTTTTGAGCGATTTGAGTAAATTTTGTTTGGAGGGCGGTAATTATTTCCGAAATATTACCCTCCATGATTTTTTGGATATTGTGAAAATTTTGGTCGAGGCGGTGATCGGTGACCCGATCCTGCAGGAAATTATAAGTGCGGATTTTTTCATTGCGCATCCCGGTGCCGATTTGGGCACGGCGTTCGGCTGACAGCTCCGCCGTCTGCCGTTCCTGCTCTTTTTCCCACAATACTTGCCGCAAGCGGTTCATTGCTTTCGTCCGGTTTTTTCCCTGATCCCGTTCATCCTGACAAGTCACCACGGTTCCGGTTGGGATATGGGTCAATCGAACTGCCGAGGAGACTTTATTGACATTTTGGCCCCCCTTCCCGCCGGAGCGGAAAAACTGTTCTTCAATATCGGCAGGGTTGATTTGAACATCAATATCATCAAGTTCGGGGATAATAGCGACCGTTGCCGTCGAAGTGTGAATTCGCCCCGAGGATTCCGTCACCGGGACTCTTTGAACGCGATGAACACCCGATTCGTATTTTAATTTTCCATAGGCTCCGCGGCCATGAATTTTAATCATTAATGGTTCTTCTCGAGTGACTTGCCATCCTTGGGTTGTAGCATATTTTGAGTACATATTGAGTAAATCTTCTCCCCAGATTTTAGCTTCATCGCCTCCCGCCGCTCCGCGAATTTCTATAAATAAATCGCGATTGTCGTAAGAGTTCATTGTAGAATTTCGTTCATTGTTCATAGTAGAAGCAGAATTAATAGATAACAGCAATAGTTCTTTCTCGTTTTCAAGCCGTTTAACATCTTCGTTGGCCATTTCCACAAAAGCAGGGTCAGAGAGCAAAGATTTAGCCTCAACAATTTTCTTATCAATTTCGTCGATTTGGGTTTTTAAATAATCGGGAATATTATTACTCATGTATAGATTTTTTTAGAGCACTTATCATGCTTGCTAAATAAGAACAATTATCATAGAGATTTTTGTATTGTAACTCATTAATATAATCATTTTTTCTGGCAATAAGCAGGGTAGCAGCGACTTCATAACATGATCCGCGAGAAAGATCAAGAAAGTGACAGAAATCTTTTTTGGTCCGGCTTGAACTCTCAGCAATGTTTAAAGCAATAGATACTGACGCGCGTCTTATCTGGTTTGTCAATCCAAATAACTCCTCTTTTGGCCAAGTTTTGGTAATTTTATAAATTTTATCCGAGAAATTAATTGATTCTTGATAGACAATTAGTTTTTCAAAACTAAACATAAATATATTCTACTATGAACGATCTCTACAATGAACCATGAACTACTGTTGTGCCAATAACATTTCCCGAAGTGTTTTGGGACGAAATTCCTCCTTGGCTTTTTCCTCTTTTCTAACTTTTATTACGGCTTGTTTGGCGGCGGCGACTTTTTGTTTTTTCTCAAATTTTTGGATATTTCCTTCAGTGTCGGCAAATTTTTGGACCCCGGTGTAGAATGGGTGGCATTTATGACACAAGTCAACGTGAATCGTCGGTTTTGTTGAGCCAACGGTAAAAGTGTTCCCGCAAGCGCAAGTAACCTTCGCATCGGAATAATATTGCGGGTGAATATTTGCTTTCACCCCTTTATTATATTATTTTTTTAAGAGTTTGTGTAGTGGGTGCCAGTGGAGGCGTTTTTCGGCGATGAAGATGCCGGTAAAAATTAAGATTGAGCCAAAAATAAACGGAAAAGTGATTTTTTCACCCAAAAGGGGAATGGCGATTAAAACAGCAATGACCGGATCCATGTAAGTAAAAACGCTCACTTCGTGGGCTGGTAAACGGGAGAGGGCAAAATTATGGGCTCCATAGGCGATGGTCGAAGCAAAAATACCCCCGAAGGCGAAGCCCAAAACCCCTTTTAAATCAATGTTAGAGATTGCCGTCGGATTAGTAAAATATTCTAAAAGAGCAAGGGGCAAAAAAGAAAACATCCCGATAAAGAAAATCCAAAAGGTCAGGGGGTAAGCATTTTTAGCCGTTAAAAACTTTCGGCCGGCAAGGGTGGCGGCGACCGCTCCCAAGGTGGCCAGAATCATCAGGATATTGCCAAAAACATGGCCGTTTAATCCGTAAATTAAAACGGGCTCCAACACAACCAACATAATTCCGGCAAAAGCGACCCCCATGCCGATTATTTCCCGTTTTTTAACGGTCTCTTTAAGAATAAGAATGCTGAAAATAAAGATAATCAGCGGGGCGGCGGCGCCGATAATTGAAGCGTTGATGGAAGAAGTGAATTTTAGGGCCAGAAAAAAAAGGGAAATATTTAAGGTTACCCCGCACAGGGCGTAGATCCAAAGAAATTTATTTTTAAGATCGGAGTATTTTAACTTGGTGTGAAGGAGGGGGTAGAGGATTAGACAGGCGATTAAAAAGCGGCCGAAGGCGAGAAAAAAAACCGGGACCGTTTCCAAAGTTAATTTCATAATCGGCGGCGTTGCCCCCCAAATCAGGTTGGAAATAATAATGGCGAGAATGGGAAGGTTAATTTTGTTCACCAATTAACTTTACCGCATCAAAGAACGAAAGGGTAGTCTGGGTTTTTGTTTTTAAATTCTTTAAAGTTAAGAGGCCTTTGGCCGCTTCATCCGGACCAATAATTATGGCATAAGGTATCCCTTTCTGATCCGCATATTTAAGTTGCTTGTCAAGTTTTACCCCCGGGTCGGGATATAAATCCGTGTTTATTTTTTGTTCGCGCAAGCCTCGAGTCATTACCTGCGCATTTTCTAATAATCCGGGATTAAAAATTGTAACTAATGCTTTAGTTTTAGTTGTTAAATCGGGGAATAACCCCAATTCCTCCATAGCCAATATTGTCCGATCAAAACCGATGGCAAAGCCAACTCCGGGGACACTCTGGTTGGAAAATTTTGACACTAAACTGTCAAATCGTTCACCGCCGGCCAGCGATCCGGATTTAAAATTTTCATCAATAACTTCCCAAATCGTGCCGGTGGAGTAAGAAAAAGATCGTGCCAGCGTTGGTTTGAAAATATGATTTTCTTTAAGTCCGTAATTATTTAAAAATTCAAAAACTGTTTCCAGTTCTTTGTTGGGTTTATTGTTCTTAACTTTCTCTAAAATTTCTTTGGAAAAGCCTTTCTTTTCAAGTTCAGCAACAACCCCGCTCTCGCCAATTTTATCCAGTTTGTCAATGGTAACAATGGCCTCATAGGGGATGCCGGCGTATAAAGCCCGGTCATTAATAATCGCTATGGGCTTTTTAAAGCCTAGGTTTTTAAAAATATCAATGGTCAGAGCCACGGTTTCGCCGTCGGCCGTTCGGGCGTCAACCCCAAAAATATCCGCGTCGCATTGCAAAAATTCGCGGTAACGGCCCTTTTGCGGTTTTTCCGATCGCCAGACGGTTTGAATTTGATACCGCTTAAACGGCAATTTTATTTCGTTAGGATATTGAGCCACCACGCGGCAGGTAGGAACGGTCTGATCATAGCGCAGGGCCACTTGGCGGCCGCCCTGATCCTCAAATTTGAAAAATAATTTTTCATCTTCGCCAATTTGGCCGGCAAAAGTTTCTAAATATTCAACCGCTGGCGTTTCCAACGGTTGAAAACCGTAGGATTCACAGGTTTGGCGAATAATATCAATGGCATATTGTCTCTTTATTGCGTCTGCAGGTAAAAAGTCCCGAAAGCCGGGGAGAGTTCGTGGTTCAGTTAGTTTTTTATCTATGTTGCCCATATATTGTTATTTTAGCAGAAAATTTATAACTTTTGGAAGCCGGAATCAAAAAAAATCCAGGTTTGCAAAAAAAAAGGGGGGGTAATTGATTAAGGTATTGCACGTGCACTATATGGATCGATCATTAAAAATGACTAAAAACATAAAAAAGGTGGGTTGTTTTATTGCGAAATAATCAAAGCTTTGAGAGCGGTGAGAGGGTCGGTCGGTTTATTATAATAACCGTAAATTATTAAATTATCCCCAACGGCGATGTCCGAATACTTAGCTTTAAGAAAGCCGGAAGCGGTGGCCTTTTTGACTGTGGTGGCGGCGTCAATCTCCGCCTCCTTTCCGTTAAGAGTGTAAAGATTATTTTTCTTGTCAATGCTTGTCACCTTTCCGGCTAAAACCAGTCTCTGAATTTTGGCAATTATTTGTCGGGCGGTTAGATCTCCGGTTGAAGTGTCGGATATGCCGACAGCGGCAATATCGTCACCCTTGACCAAATTTTTAAAATCTATGACCGACCGATTGCCGGCTTTGATCCGGTAATAAACTGTCGCTTCGGAGGTTATTATTTTCTGGTCACCAAGGCTTATTGATTTTGAAGAAATGGCGGTTATTTCTCCGGCGGCGCCGCGTTTTAATTTTTCCGCGAGAGTGGCAACTTTTGTTGCCACCCGGTCCAGAAGATTTTGGGCGGCAGATTCGGTCGCGGTTGCGGCAAAGACTGGGTGGAAGCTAACGTTTATAAAAAATATAAAAATTATAAAAATTATACTATTCATTTATTTCTAAAATAATTTGTTTTTTAGCGGTTTGTAAAGCGCCACGTTGATCAGTTGTGGCGGCAAGAATTGTATTTTCGCCTTCATCAATTTTTAAATTAACTTTAAAATTACCTTGGTCATCGGTCTTGACCGTTTGTTCGTCAGCCGGGGAGGTAATGATTATGGTTGCTCCGGGAAATGATTGGCCGGCAACCTCGATGGTTTTTGCGGCGACGATTTGATCGGTTGGTGAGGTAAGGGACACAAGGGGGTTTGGGGTGCTTTGGGGGCTAGGAGTTGGAGAAATTTGGGAGACGGGGGAGGTCAGGACTTTTTGGGAAGTAAGGCGGGACAGAAAATTGGGGCCGAAAAAGATGCCGGCGGCGATAACTAATCCGATCCCAAGACCGATCACAGCGGTTAGAAACTTCTCCTTCATAAGCTTTTCGGATAATAACCGTCAATTGATATATTGTCAAGAATTCATTATTGGGTTATAAACTGTCTATGGAGATTGTTCATGTTGGCGGTTTAAGTTTCAAAGTTAAGAGTAAGAACTGCACGGTAATTTTTGCCCCCGGAGAATTACTGATTGAGGATTTTAGGATTGCCGGACCGGGAGAGTATGAAGTGAAGGGAGTGGCGGTCTTGGCGGTTATTGACGGTGATAAATTGATTTTTAGAGCCAAAATTGACGAGGTTGTTTTTCTTTACCCGGCGAGTCAAAAAGAGGAAATTGACGGCGTCGACGTTTTATTCACCGATGATTCTGCGGCGGTGGCTAAAATTGAGCCAAAACTAGTTGTTCCCATGGGTGAAGAGGAGAATGTCAAAAAAGTCATCAGGGACTTGGGAAAAGAAGGTTTAGTAAAATTGCCGAAACTGGTGACTTCTGCGGACAAATTGTCTGATTTAATGGAAGTCGTATGGCTGTAACTAAAATTCCCCCTCATTCTGCCGACGCCGAAACATCGGTTCTTGGCGCGGTTATGCTGGATCGTGATGCCATTGTCGAAGTGGCCGGCTTCTTGCGCCCGGAACATTTTTATAATCCCGCCAATGGTCTTATTTACTCCGCCATGTTGGCGCTGTTTGAACAGCGCCAACCGATTGATCTTGTGACGATCAAGGAAAAGTTGAAAGAACAAAAAAAGCTTAAGGAAGCTGGCGGAATAGAATACCTGTCTGATTTGGTGAATAAAGTTCCCACGGCGGCTCATGTCGAGCAGTACGGCCGGATTGTCAGAGACCACGCCTCCAAACGGTCTCTCATCAAGACGGCTGCGGAGATAACTGATTCGGCGTTCGATGAAGCCCGACAGTTGCGAGATGTACTGGACAGCGCCGAACAAAAATTATTCGCTATTTCCCAGGAAAGTTTGGCAAAAAATTTTATCCCCATGAAGGACATACTTGCCCAGAGTTTTGACCGGCTTGATGAGCTGCAGAAGCGTGGAGCGACAGGTTACCGGGGACTCGCAACCGGTTTTCGCGACCTTGATAATTTACTGGCCGGGATGCAGGATTCCAATCTATTGGTTTTAGCATCACGTCCTGGAGTTGGGAAGACTGCCATTTCTCTAAACATTGCCCTGCATATTGCCACCAAAGAAAAACTGCCGGTGGGGATTTTTTCATTGGAAATGTCGCAGGAAGAATTAGGAGACCGCTTGCTGGTAACGCAGGCGGATATTGATGCCTGGAAACTTAAAACCATGAAACTTGATGATGAGGATTTTGATAAGTTGCAGGAGGCGATGGGAGTTCTGAGTGAAGCCCCGATATTTATTGACGATACCCCCGGGATCAATATTATGGAGATGCGAACCAAGGCGCGCCGTCTGCAAGCAGAACATGACCTTAAATTTTTGATTGTTGATTATTTACAACTTGTTGATTGTGGACGAAAGTTCGATAATCGAGTACAAGAAGTATCCATTATTTCTCAATCGCTTAAGAACATCGCCCGGGAATTAAAAATTCCGGTTTTAGCCCTCTCCCAGCTCTCAAGGGCCGTGGAAGCGCGGGAGAAAAAGGTTCCCCAATTGGCCGACCTTCGCGAGAGTGGTAGTATAGAGCAAGATGCAGACGTAGTGATGTTTTTGTACCGGGCGGAAGAGGATCCGGCAGTAGTCCAGTCGGGGAAGATCCCCGTTAATCTGCAAGTAGCCAAACACCGCAACGGCGCCCTCGGCGAGTTCAACTTCCTGTTCACCGGGAATAAATTAAGATTTAATCTGGTGGAGGGGAAAAGAGGGAGTTAATCAAGATCATCGGATTCTAGAGTGAGATTTTCCAAATCCATGCCTTCATTATTTTTCTTATTCTCGACAAACTCCTGATAATTTTTACTTTTTTTGAGTGGATTAGAGCTAAAATAATCTAAAATTAACGATTTATTAATCCATGAGGTATTTTTCTTTTGTAAATAGTCATCATAAGAAGAGTAAGGGTAGTTTGTAAAATTTATTGGATTTAAGTGAATATAACGACTCAACCATAAAAGATGATTTTCCTCATGGATATCGATGGCTTTAAAAACCCCTTGAAATAAAGCCCCAACACGACCGTATTTTTTATTAAAATACATTGAATAAGAAGTCAAAATTGAGCGAATAAATTCAGTGATAGTTGATTTATCGTTTTGACGTAAGATGAAATGAAAATGGTTTGGCATTAAAACATAGCATAAAAGATCAATTTTCCCGTAGAAATTTTTACGTCGTGGACGAAAAATGCCTTCATCAAAAAGTTTTTGCTTTTCAGGTGGGGACAGAGCCCCTTTAATTAGATGAAGAAAAAACGCATAGTCAGCCGGTTCCATAAAAATTTCCCGCTTTTCGACCCCACGATTGTATACATGGTAAAATCCATTCTCAAAATAAATTTTTCTGGAGTTTTTTCTCGGCACAATTTAGTTTAACATGTCAGGGTCTGACCCTGTCAAGGGTAATTTTGTGCGTGTACTATAAGTGACAGGGTCTGACCCTGTCATATAAAAATTGTCATATAAAAATTCCTATTAACCTACAGGTGGCAAAACACCGCAACGGCGCCCTCGGCGAGTTCAACTTCCTGTTCACCGGGAATAAATTAAGATTTAATCTGGTGGAGGGGAAGAGAGCGTCGTAACAACTAATTGACAGTCGACAAAAAGTGGCGCGGGAGGGACTCGAACCCTCATGAGGGGTTAACCTCACTGGTTTTTGAGACCAGCCCGTATACCAATTCCAGCACCGCGCCGATATTAGTAATTATACTACTTCAGCGCCCAGAATAAAAAGATCAGAATAACAATTAATTGGGTGATTATTCCCCACGGGGCTTTGAGGCGGGAGTTAAACCAAATATCGTGGACCCAGTGTTGAAGCCGGTAGTTCCAGTGAAAGTACTTATTTTTAAAACCCAGAAGCGAGGGGATCTCTAACCAATCGGGTAATTGGGCAGCAAAAGCGCCTAAAAAGATTATGGGGGAGGCTCCAAAAAATAAAAAAACCAGCCCGAAGCCGGTTAAAACATCAGCTGTTGATTTAATAAAAATCGTTTTGTGGTTGCCGTGATCGGTTTCGGTCATCACGTCCCAGTGGGGGAGCTTGTCAAAAATAAAGTGGGAAACAAAAGCCACCGACAAAGCCAGCGCCGGATCAGGAATTTTAGCAGTGATAGCAGCGCCGACTAAAGCATGAGCGGTCGCGGTCATAGGGCGTTTTTAAGAATAACACATTTTGTCAACATTTGCTAATATAGACGGATGGGGAAGATTGCCGTTTGGGAAATTTTAAAAATTAGGTCATTTCGGGCCTTGTGGCTGGCCCAACTTTTTTCCCAGATCGGGATAAATCTACTGACCTTCGTCTTGGCTATTCAGACTTATAATCTAACCGGTCGCAACACCGCCGTATCCCTCTTAACCCTGTCTTTTATTGTTCCCCAGGCCCTTTTTGGCTCCCTGGCCGGAGTTATTGTGGACCGGTACGATAAAAGAGTCGTCTTGTTTTTAACCAATTTTTCCCGGGCTCTGGTGGTTTTGCTGTTTCTTTTTTCCCAAGAGACGATTATTTTTATCTATTTTCTTGCCGCAGTCGTTTCCTTGATTACCCAGTTTTTTGTCCCTGCCGAAGCTCCGATTATTCCTAATTTGGTCCCCCAAAAGAATCTTCTGACGGCCAACGGAGTTTTTACCCTGACAATTTTTATAACCATGCTCGCCGGCGGCCTGTTTGCCGGACCGCTCCTTGGTCTTTTAGGGCTTGATAAGACAATTTTTATCGTTTTTGTCGTCTATCTTATCGCTTCTTTAAACGTAATTCAGATTCCCGGCCAGTCGATTCTGCCGGCGCTAAAAAGAAATCTCGGTTTGTTTAAAAACTGTTGGGGTTTTGAGGTTGTCAAAAGGATAAAAAGTGAATTGATCGAAGGTAAAAACTATGTCTTAAAAAATAACAAAATTCTTTTGGCGATGAGTTTATTAGTGGGATCCCAGACAGTAATTGCCTCAATAACCACTTTATTGCCGGGGTTTGCCGACGCCAATTTGCATCTTAATGTCAATGACGCTTCGGTCAAGCTTTTGGGTCCGGCGATTTTCGGGATTGTTCTCGGAGCGGTGGTTGTCTCGCAATTCGGAAGGAAAATAATTCCGTCGCGGGCGATTCCAACGGGGATTTTCGGCGCGGGATTGTTTATGATCCTTCTTGGTTTTGCTCCCAATATTTTATTTGCCCAGTTATTTTTATTTGGCTTGGGTTTTTTTAATGCTTTGGTTGACGTTTCCTGTAACACTATTTTACAGGCGGAAACGGCAGAACAAATTAGAAGCCGGGTTTACGGCGTCCTGACAGCCCTTGGCGGCTTGGTGTTTGCGCTGCCTGTGATTCTCTCGGGAACAATGTCGGATCTCTTTGGAGTGGACCGTGTTTTTGCCGGGTTTGGAGTTATAATCATTATTGCGCTACTTAAGATAAATAAGGAGCTTGGGAGATTATGAATCCATACGGACTAATAATTGGTTTTGGATTTTTAACTGCCGCTTTTGTTTTATGGCGGCAAGCGCGGAAGGAGGCTTTAAACGAAGAGCGGGTGATTGATACCATGTTGGCGGCGGTTTTTTTTGGCATTGTTTTTGGACGACTTTTGTTTTGCCTTTTTAACCAGGAAACGTTTTCTGATTTGGGAAGGATTTTATTATTTGTCAAATATCCGGGGTTTTCTTACCTCGGAGCGGTTTTTGGGGTCGCGGCCGTCATATTTATTCGCGAACGGAAAAATTTGATAAAAACAGTCCGGCTTTACAGTTGGCCCGGGATTATCATGACCGGGGTTTCCGGTAATTTGGCGACAAGAGAGGGTATAGTGTTTTCCCTCCTTTTATTTTTGGTCAAATATACTAGAATAGTAAAAGTTATGATTAAATTTCCCCAAAACGTTTTGACGGGTATAAAAAAATATCTAGAAGACCGCAAGCGATCGACGGAGCACCAATTGGCCGAACTCAAAAAAGAGGATCCGTTTGAGGATAAAAGCCGTCTTTTAGATCAGGCCGCCAATGACAACGAAGCCAATCAAAAATCGGGCCATGAACGGACCCAGATCCTGATGCGACAGATGAACGGACTGCTTATTGAAATCAAAAAGGCTCTGACCAAAATTAGGATCGGAAAATATGGCATTTGTGAAAAATGCGGCAAGATGATTGATACCGACCGTTTGGCGGCGATTCCCATGGCCACAATTTGTGTTTCCTGCGCAAAGAAGAAGTGAATCAATAAATAAGTCTAATAGACGAATCTCCATTGTCCAATTGTCAATATATAATTTCTAAAATAGCAATATAATAGCGTTATGGATGTAAAAATAATTTTTGAGGACGAAAGTCTTTTAGTTGTTGATAAGCCGTGGGGGATTACCGTTAATAATGCCGAGACGACAAAAAATCAAGAGACAATACAGGACTGGTTAAATTCCAAATTCCAAATTCCAAATTCCCAAACCGAATTTTATGAAAAATCGGGGATTGTCCATCGTTTAGACAAAGACACGTCTGGGGTTTTAGTGATTGCCAAAACCCCCGAAAGTTACAGTAAATTAAAGTTGCCGTTTCAAAACAGGGAAACAATAAAAAAATATTATGCTTTAGTTCACGGGGCGGTAGAACCGCCATCCGGAACGGTTAATGTCCCAATTGGACGGAATCCCTTTAACCGGACACGTTTTGGGGTGTTTCCGGGAGGACGGGAGGCCGAAACCATCTATAAAGCTATACAGATATGCAGGCATACAGGAATGCAGTTTACTTTATTAGAGGTACAACCAAAAACCGGTCGAACCCATCAAATAAGGGTTCATATGAAATATATTAATCACCCAATAGTTAGCGATCCGATTTATGGGGGGAGAAAGCAAATTCGTGAAGACCTCAAATTCTGCCCGCGGTTATTCCTGCACGCGGCATCATTAACCATTTTAGGCAAAACCTATGAGAGTCCGTTGCCCGCTGATTTACAAAACGTGCTAAACTTATTCCATGGCGAGTGAGATATATCTTCTGACTCTGGTTATCGCAATTGCCAGCATTTTAGCCCTTGTTGTCTCCAAATTTAAGCAGCCGATTCTTATCGCCTATATTCTGGCCGGAGCGTTATTATCCGCTTTTCACCTTGTCAAGCCGGAACAGCTTGAGTTTTTGGCGATTTTACCCGAAGTCGGCTTGGCCTTTTTGCTGTTTCTGGTCGGCATGGAGCTTGATTTGAGGGAATTTCGCAAACTCGGCAAAAACATAATTTTGGTGACTTTGGGGCAGGTGGCAATTACCACTATAACTCTATTTTTTCTGACCGGTCACGGGATTATTGCTTTTGTAACCGCTTTTTCCAGCACGATCTTGGTTGTTAAAATTCTCCTGGAAGAAAAGGAACTATCCTCGCTTCACGGGAAAATTGCCGTGGGGTCGCTTTTGATTGAAGATTTGCTGGCGGTGATTTTTCTCATGGGGCTGTCACTTGGAGGTTCTTTGCCCGCCTTAATTATTAAGGGGGTTTTTCTTATCTGGTTATCCTTGATTGCCGGCAAGAAATTTTTGCCCCGAGTATTTAATGCCTGCGCCCAATCAGGAGAACTTTTGTTTCTGACCGCCATCGGTTGGTGTTTATTATTTGTTTCTCTCTCCATTTTCGCCGGATTTTCTTTGGCGATTGGGGCTTTTCTGGCGGGCGTTTCCTTGGCCCAGTCATTGTATCGGATTCAGATTTCCGGAAAAATAAAACCTCTGCGGGACTTTTTTATCATGATCTTTTTTCTTGATTTGGGAACCGGTTTGTCCATTTCCGGTGTGCGCGATCAGATAAGTTTGGCGCTGACATTGTTAATTTTTGCGGTGGTGGTAAAGCCCTTAATTTTTTATTTGCTGTTAAATTTCATGCGCTTTCGCAGCCATGCTTCATTCCAAACTGCGGTTTTGATTTCCTCTATTTCCGAGTTTTCTCTCATCGTCCTTGCCGCAGCTTCTAAAAATGGTCTGGTGGATTCCGGTTTAATGTCGCCGGTTATTTTTGCCGCCGTTTCCTCATTTATTATCTCCTCGTTTCTAATGACTCATTCCCGCAGGCTTTACCAGTTTCTACGCCGGCCGTTAAAGAAACTGGAGCGGCAGGTAAAAGTTGCGGAAACCGCTCAAACCAAACCATTGGAGAACCATGCCGTCCTTATTGGCTGCCATCGGGCGGGAGGGATTATTCTGCATGGTTTGAAGCCGATTTTCGGCGAGGATGTCGTGGTTTTGGACTTTAACCCCGATGTGGTCGAAGAGTTGAATAGTAAGGCTATAAATTGCGTCTACGGCGACGCGGCCGATCTTGAGGTTTTAGAAAGCCTTAATCTAATCAAGGCTGATTTGGTCGTCTCAACGGTCCGGGATTTGAAGGATAATTTGGCGGTTTTGGATTATTTGGAAAAAATACAGTCCAGGGCAGTTATTATTTTAACTGCCGAGGATTTGGCTCAAGCGGCCAAACTTTACGAGCGGGGGGCTCATTACGTATCCTTACCTACCGATCTTGAGGGGGCAAGTATTACCCGGATTATCCACGAACACGCGGCCGACCGCAAGTGGTTTCTGCTGGAACGGGAGAAAAAACTTGGGGAAGTAAAATCCCGCCTATATGCCTAAATTTATCGCCAGAAATGACGGATTTATTTGTGATAACTGTCGAAAAAGAGTTGAGCCGATTAAATGGGGTGGTTCCTACCGCAACCATTGCCCGTTTTGTTTAGTTAGTAAACACGTTGATGGGCCGGTACCGGGGGATCGAGCTAACAATTGCCGGGTGGTAATGAGGGCGGTGGGGGTTATGACGAAAAGTCGCGGGGAATTTACTATTTTGCATCGCTGTGAAAAATGCGGGTTCGAAAGATTAAACCGCGTGGCGGGGGATGATGATAGTGAGTTATTGACAAAATTGGCGGGAAAAGTGATAAAATAGGCCTATGTCAAGACATGAATCGACAAAAAAACCTGAAAAGGCTGGGTATTGGCCCTTATCAACATTGGTGGCTATTTTGGTTATAAAATTCGGTGATTTTTTGGATTTTGCTGAGAAATTTATAAATAAAAACCAAAGAAATTAAATATAATTACCCAAATGGCCTCCTTTAGGATTACTACAACTGACAAAAAAGCCCGGACGGGAGTGTTAAAAACTCCGCAAGGCGATGTGGAAACGCCGGCGTTTTTGCCGGTGGCGACGCAAGCTTCGGTAAAAGCGTTAGACGTCAGGGATTTAAGGGAAGTCGGGGAGGTTGGGATGATTTTGGCCAATACCTATCACCTTTATTTACGGCCCGGGGCGGAGACGATTGCCAAGTTTGGGGGGCTGCATAAATTTATGGGTTGGGACGGGCCGATTTTAACCGACTCCGGCGGGTTTCAGGTTTTTAGTTTGGGGTTTGGAATAGAGCATGAGGTGGGGAAAATTGTCAATCTTTATGGAGAAAAGTTGACGATTGGGGAGGTCAGGGATGTTAGGGAGGTTGCCATTAGAACTAAGCTTTGCAAAGTTGAAGAAGAAGGGCCGACGTTTCAATCCCACCTTGACGGATCGGCCCATTTCTTCCCGCCGGAAAAGAGTGTCGAGGTGCAAATAAAGCTCGGGGCTGATCTTATCGTGGCCTTGGACGAATGTACGTCTCCTCTTCATAATTATGATTACACCAAAACGAGCATGGAAAGGTCGCATCGATGGGAACTTAGGTCGCTTAAGGTATCTAAGAGTAAGAACATGTTCGGAGTAATACAGGGTGGCCCATTTGAGGATTTGAGAATTGAATCGGCAAAATTTGTTTCAAATAATGACTTTTTTGGAGTGGGCATAGGCGGAGCGTTGGTTTCCAAAGAAAAAATGTGTGAAATTTTGAACTGGATTTACCCGTATTTAGCCCCGGAAAAACCGCGACATTTGTTGGGCATCGGCGCTGTTGGAGATATTTTGGAAGCTGTCAGTCGGGGAGTGGACCTTTTTGATTGCGTCGAGCCCACAAGAATCGCCCGTCACGGCAGGGTTCTTATTAAAAATAATAATTTAGATATTAATAAAGCCGAGTTTAAAGTAGATTCTAAACCGATTGATAAAAACTGCTTATGTTACACTTGCCAAAATTTTACTAGGGCCTATTTACACCATTTATTTCGAAGTCATGAATTATTGGCGTATAGATTAGCCACAATCCACAATGTTTATTTTATGACGCGGCTGATGAAATCAATTCGTGAAGCGATTCAAAACAGAACGTTTGCAAAATTAAAAGAATCGTGGTTAAATTAGCTGTATGGGAATGTTTGGAGATTTCAATAACAAAAAAAACAAAAAAATGTCTAAAGAAGAACAAGCTAAAAAGGCCGCCCGGCAGAATAGTGGCGGCTTCACCGGCTACACCTTCACGCAGCCTGTTGTTATTAGCCGTGGGAAGAAAAAAGACAGCTTCTAGGCGGTTTCCGTTCAGGGCGATTTTTTTGTTGGCGACAGCAATCGTTGCCGGTTTTTTGGGTTTTGGCGTTTATTCCCAATATAAAGCCTCCGTGTTTTTAAATTCGTCGCGGTTGAATTTTTTAATCTTAAATCCCCTGATTTTTTACTCCATAAACACCGATGATAAAACCGCAGTTAAAATCAGTCTGCCCGATGATATTTCCGTTCAAACAGCTTACGGTTATGGGCTGTACAAATTGAAGGCGGTTTACAGTCTTGGGGAGCTTGACAAACGGGGGGGGAAAGTTCTTATGGCCACCATTACTGACCTGCTTGGTGTTCCCGTTGACGGATTCATAAATAATTTAGAGATAAATACCGGTAAAGAGACCAGCTTTAATTACTACGATTTATTTACTGTCATCAAAAATTTTTACGAGCTGCGGCCGGACAAGATAAAATCGTTGGACTTAAATCACTACCTTACCGAATTAGTTTTGGAAAGCGGTGAATCGGTGAAGATGGTAGACCAGCAGAAATTTGACTTTCTTTCCGCAGGTTTGTTCGGGGAGAATAGGTTACAGGCTGAAAATTTAAAAATTGAGGTTTTAAACGCCGGGACAGTGCTCGGATTGGGAAATAAGGCCGCCCGGATTTTGGCGAATATGGGTCTGGCGGTGGTTAGCGTGGCCAACACCGAATATCCGGTCGGGGAATGCGAGGTCAAAGCTGTTAAGGCTTCGCTGACAGCCAGCCGGATCGCCCAAATTTTTGGCTGCAAGTTAATGGGTAAAGAGGCGGGCCGGGCTGATCTCTCCCTTATTCTTCGGGTTCCTCATCCTGATGAATAGTTTTGGAAGAGGGCGGACCTTCATCGTCTTCTTCATCTTCAGTTTTTTTGGTTTTTTGCCCCTTCTTTTCTTCTTCCGCCAAAATTTCATCAGCGTGGTCGGAAATATGATCCATGGAGATCTTTGACGGAAACGACGGGATATCCCGGTATTTTTTTGCCTGGGTGGTTTCTCTGATGAAGACGGTCAGGTCTTTGCTCCCGACGGTTTTAACAAAACACTGGTAACTGTTACCGCCTTTGATAAGAAGATTGAGTCGTTTTCCCAGATCATCAGGAAGCATTCCTAAATAATTGCCGTCACAGTCACAAACGTGGACGGTGTGACGTTTGGGAATAAGCTGCAGCCCTTGGGCGCACTCGGCGCAACCGATTTTTTTGGGCGAGGCGCAGTTTATAAGGACAACTGACCGGGTTTTGCCCGGTTCCTCGATGAAGGCGGAAATGGTGGCATAGTTTTCCAACCGGGAAATTTTTGCCGATCGTCCGGAAGAGATTTTAGCTTTCAATTTAAGGGCGATTTGGTTGTACGGATCGATCTTGAGGGCCTGGCGAACGCTTTTCAGGGCTTGATTTTTGAGATTTTTTTCGATGTAAGATCGGGTCAGGCGGTTCAGAGCCTCAAGGTCGTTGGGAGTGGTTTTTAATATTTCCTTATTTAGTTTAATGGCCTCGTCCCAGTCGCCGTCAAGCGCTGCTCGAATGGCACTGTTGGCGTCGCTTTGCATCGCGGTATTGTAATGGATCGTCTTTAAAACTACAATAGCCGTATGTCCGGGCATTCGAAGTGGTCAACGATAAAACACGCCAAGGGGGCGGCAGATGCCAAACGAGGGGCAATTTTTACTAAACTGGCTAACGCCATAACTATTGCTGTCAAAAATCAACAAAACCCCGCGGCCTTAATTGAAAAAGCACGTGAAGCGAACATGCCCAAGGATAAAATTCAGCGGGCGATTGATCGCGCCACCTCGCCAGCGGAGGGGAGTCTCGTAGGGGCTGTTTTTGAAGGGTTTGGACCGAACAATGTCGCGGTAATAATCGAAACCATAACCGACAATACCACCAGAACCTCGCAGGAGATTAAGGCTTTTTTTGCCAAAAACGGCGGGGTGATGGGAAAAACCGACTATCTCTTTACCCGTCTTGGCGAGATTGAGGTTGAGGGGGATAATGTTTTTGAGAAAGCGCTGGAAGCTGGCGCCGAGGATGTGGAAGGAAGCTCGGTTTACACCAGACCGGAAGATCTGCATCGCGTTAAAGAAGAATTGGCGAAGTCCCTGAAGATAATCTCGGCGGAACTTATTTTCCGGCCTAATAAAGAGACGATGGTCAAAGCTCCGGCGGGTGAGTTTTTGGAAAAATTAAGCGATCTCGCCGATGTCCAAAATGTCTATTGCAATGCGGTAACCGATCGTTTCTGATACAAAAAGACATAGTTTACAAACGCCATATAAATTATTTACATTGTGTTTGTTATGAATCTTCGGCAAATGGTTGAGCAAGAAAGAGTTAGAAAAGCTGAAGCGGGACAGGGCAATCTAAGGCAATGTGCAACATGTGGCACCTGGATTAATGTGGATTTGGAAATTCCTATAGTTGAGAAAATTAAAATTGAAGCTTTAAAAAAAGGCAGAGCACGAATTACAAAGTGCACATCATGTTTTGCTGGAGCAAATTTTTGCATCGAAAATCTTGGGGGATCGATTGTGGATTACACGGTCTAAATCTGCTATCATAACCTCATGTTGATTTTAGGGATTGATCCGGGGACGGCCCGCCTGGGCTTCGGCCTGGTCGAGGCAAGCCCGCAGTCGTTAAAATACATTACTTCAGGATGTCTTGAGACGGAGATAGAAACTCCGATGCACGAGCGGCTTCTGTTTTTATACGAAGAAATGAACAAATTATTTGCGAAACATAAGCCTGATGTTTTAGCGGTTGAAAGTCTATTTTTTGGTATAAATGCCAAAACGGCGATCGCGGTCGGGCAGGCGAGGGGAGTGATCCTACTTGCCGCGGCTTATAATCAAGTCAAAACGGTCGTAGAATATCAGGGGTTGTCTGTCAAATTTGCGGTGACCGGTTTTGGTCGGTCGGATAAGAAACAGATCCAGGAAGCGGTGCGCCGGCATCTGAAAATGAAGAAAATTATTAAGCCGGATGATGCGGCAGATGGGTTGGCGATTGCGATAACCCATTATATAAAAACCTCAAAATGAGCAAGCGGCAAAAGTTTATCATTGCAACAATAATTCTAGCATTAGGAATTGTGGCCATACGGTATCCATTTTTGCAGTGGCGGTATAGGGTTTTGTTTTACGCTTTGGCCGCAGGGGGACTTTCGTTGTGGGGCCTCATGGACCCAGACTTAAAAGGGGTTAAGCGGCTGATGATCCCGGCCTTACCGGCCTTATTCGCAATTTCCGCGGCGTTAACCTTTCCGCTCTTGCCGGCCAATTTTGACAGTTTTCTGATCTGGGAAGTATCCCATGATACCGGACTTATTTTTAGTCTTGGGCTTCGGCTGATTTTTTTGGCCATCTTTGCCGTAGCTTATTATGCCGCCATGTTGTGCGGCAACATATACAACGTTGCTTCTCTGCGTACTATCCAGCTTCTTCGGGCTGCTCATACCGTCGGTTTTATTGTCGCCCTTCTAAGCGCGGCCTTTTTGTTCCAGGTGGTTGCCAGTTTTCATCTTTCAAGTTTTTATAACTTCATTTTGGTCTTTATTATTTCGCTTCCGATATTTTTTGTTAACCTGTGGGCCATAAATCTTGAGGAAACAATAGGGAAGAGGGTCATAATTTTTTCAGCGGTTTTTGCCCTTATTGTCGCTCAAATTGCCTGGGTGACTTCGTTTTGGCCTCTGACCGTTGTTGTCTGGTCGCTGTTTCTGACGGCGGCGATCTACGTTCTTGCCGGATTAGCCCAATACTATCTTTCCGAACGGCTTTTCTTGGCGACAATCCGCGAATTTATTGTTGTTACGGTTGTTATTTTAATTTTAATAATTTTTACTGCCGCGTGGAAAGGGTAGAGAAGTAGTTTTCACAAAGACCTATAGTTGTAATATATCACTCTGTATCACAGACTGCGAATTGCTTTATCCCATAAACAAAAAAAACCCGAAAGCTAGGCATGAATTTTGGAGTATGGGGCGTTAATATGCTCTTTATTCAAAGGGAGTTAAGTGATCAATCGGCTATGGATTGAGCACAAAATTAATAGTTTAGATTGATTTAAAGCGCTAAATAGCACCTAATACAGGCTGTGGATAACATTTTGGGAAGGAGAAGGGGTTTTTCCAGCTGGTTTAAAGCGTAAAGTTTAAAGTATAAGTAGACGATTTTTTTAAACTTTAAACTTTATAAACGTTAAACTCTCCAAGAGATAAAGAATTGTTCTCTTTTTAAAAGGCTCCGGGTGAAAAAATAAGGGGGGTCTTTACCCAGAGAACAAACCATATCCTACGTCACAAAATGTATCTTTTGCGACGCAAGTAAGCACGATCGGGGTAGAGACCTTGTCACTTTGAAGTTTAAAAGTTGAAACTTTAAAAACTTTATGTTTCACCCCTTTCGACTTTTAGGAGAAATTATTTTTCTTATTATTCTCCGGCTATTATCCGGTCTTAATCCCCTACTATAGGACTATCATTTGATCTTAGATACATAAAATGCTACCCTATCCTATAAATTATGGCGGAGAAGACCTTAAATGAGCTTATTTTGGATTTTTTAGAGTACTGTGAGATCGATAAAAATCTGGCTCCCGGGACGATCACCAACTATGGTTATTACCTCAGAGAATTTCAGGGATTTATGGGGAAACGGGATAAGATAACCCCGGAACTGATTCGAGAGTATAGACTATATATCTCTCGCAAAGAAAATGGTCGTACAGGCCATCTGGCGCGGTCAACCCAGAACTATTTTTTTATTGCCATTCGGGCGTTTTTAAAGTATCTGGCCAAGGTTAATTATAAAACCATGCCGGCGGATCAAATCGAGCTTGGGAAAATGTCTGACCGGGCGATAAAATTTTTGGATAAAGACCAGTTGGATCGATTATTAAAAGCTCCGGATTTAGCCACCGAAATTGGTTTAAGAGACCGGGCAATTTTGGAAATGTTGTTTTCCACCGGTTTGCGGGTTTCAGAACTTTGCAAACTTGACGTGGATAAAATAAATTTGGAAAAACGGGAGTTTGGGGTCATTGGTAAAGGCGGCCATGCCAGGGTGGTGTTTTTGTCCCAGTCAGCTTGTGATTACGTCGCTAAATACTTGTCCCGCCGGGGGAAGGATCCCTTCAAACCGTTATTTATAAGTTATAAAGGGAAGCAAACCGCTGACAGAAGATTGAGCCGGCGCAGTGTCGAGCGGCTGGTGGACAAGTATGTCCGTCTCGCCCGTCTCCCTATTCCGGCCACGCCGCATACCTTAAGACATTCTTTTGCTACTGATTTATTAATTAACGGGGCGGATTTGCGTTCGGTGCAGGAAATGCTGGGACACAAAAACGTCGCCACCACCCAAATTTATACCCACGTCACTAACAAACAACTTCGCGAGGTCCACGAGAAGTTTCATGGGAAATAATCAAGCCCGGGGATCTCCCGGCAACGAGGTATTTTCCCGGAGAGTTGCCCCTCAAGTATTGTCCCCGCTGGAGCGTTTCACGGTCCTGTTCGAAATGGAAAAGAGTGGTTCCACCCCGCACGAGTTACCGAGAGATCTCCGGACTTAATTATTATTTTTCTTGTTCAAAGAAAAGTGAATAGAAAGGTCGTTTATTTATAACCAGTTAAATTGCGACTTCGATCGATTAGTACCACTAAGCTCAAAACCTTGCGGCTCTTACACTTGTGGCCTATGTACCCCGTGGTCTGCGGGGGATCTGATAAGGAATTTTAATCTTGGGGCCGGCTTGGCGCTTATAT